>JAHJLU010000549.1 GCA_018821745.1 Myxococcota bacterium
CATGGATACCGACATCCTCCTGGAACGGAAAAACTCTTCCACTTTCTCACATTTCCATGATCAGGGGTGGCTCAAACACATGGGGATGACCCTGTTGTACACAATGACTCAGGCTCCCCAGCCCATTTTCGGTTTTGCTACAGCCACAGGCATCACGATTTTATACAAGGTCCTTCCTGAAAAGTACAGCGGCACCTCGCTCATCACCTCTGCCACATCGGCAAGTTCCTCCTTCCTGGGGACGAGAGTCGATACTGCCCTGCGTTTTTCCGGCACACTCCTCGAATTCCCCAATCCCAAAATCCTTACGGCCTTTTTCCTGTGGAAACAAAACCAAAATAAATCACTGATGGTCCAGTCGCTGGCCCTTGATGCCCTTATCAGCCAGGGCCACTCCGTGCAAAAAGCCCAGGAGACCATGCACGCCCTGGGGAGTGCTGCCGCCAAGCTGGATCTTATCTCGGAATTTTTGGGAGAAGATCCTTTGCCACAGTGGCGTACTAACGGCGTGGCAGCCTATTGGGTTCCGAGAGAAGAAGGTATCAGGCTCACCCTCCACCAGGAGCTGCCGGCTGGTCCCGACTTTCTCACATTCATGATTGATATTTTTGACCAGGAATAAGGTTTCTCCATGCATTTTGTTTGCGATAAGTGCAACGCCAAATACTCCATCCCCGATGAGAAGATATCTGGAAAAATCCTGAAACTGCGCTGCAAGCGGTGTTCAAATACCATCGTGGTTAAAGATCCCAAGGCTGTGGCCAGTATGCGCCAGAGAGGTGAGCAGCAGCCTGTCAGCGCCGAATCTCCCAAAGGGCAAAAAGGGCGGGCTCTGCTCCAGAATGCCTTCAAGAAAAGCCTCGCTGACCCAGGCTCCCAGCAAGACCAATCCGCTTTTCAGGAACCCCTCTCAGCCTCATCAGGGGACAAGACACAGATAGCCCAGTTGCCCGGTTTTGACACTCAGGAGCCAGAGGAAGAATGGTACCTTGCAGATCGGCGAGGGCAATTTGGACCCATGGATTTGAAGGAACTTATCGCCCGCATCAAACGTGGTGAGCCCCAGGATGATGCGGTGGTATGGAGAGATGGATTCGATGACTGGATGGCGCTCCATCTTGTCCCGGAACTAAAGCCGTATCGTCGTCATGCACCACCGCCACGAAAAAGCGCCCAGCTCCCCGAGGTAGCCGCTCAGCCCCAAATCATCGAGCCGCCAGTGATGTATAACCCTTCAACATCACAAATGAACGTGGTCAACCCCATGGGAACAGCGCAGTTCAAGGTTGATCACACCGGTCAGTATCACATCCCCTATGGCGCCATGGGGCAGGCCGGTCAGTCCCAGGCCATGGGAATGCAAGCCCTTGATAACCCCTATGTTGTCGCCCATGTACCGCCGGCAAAAAACCGACTTGCCTTTGTGGCCTTTGGCATATTGGGAACAGTGGTGCTGGCGGTGGCAATCTACTTTGCCTACTCCCTGGGCAAAACCAAAGCCTCCTCATCCTCTGATAAACCGCTTGTCTCCAGCAACGCCACCGGTGCCATGGGAGGTCCCGCGACGCAGCCGGGAAATTCCACAATGGGCGCAACTATGGGAGAACCGAACACCCCCCCGACCCCGACCAATATGTCCCCCACGGAGACAGTATATACGTTCAACCCCCCCGCCGATGAAAAAAATACTGCCATGGGCGCCAGCGGTCCCTCATCCAAAAATACAATGACTGCTGGCACCGTTAAGGAGATGGGGACGCCGGAGATAGTCCCTCCCGCGGTGGGAGGCACATCCCGCAGTACCTCCGCGCTGAGAGCTACTATCAACGAAAAAAATTATGGGATCCGAAGATGTTACGCCATCACCGTTCGAAAAGGACAAAGCGCGCTCGTCTCGGCCCAGGTAACTGCCTCCATCAAAATTTCCGCCAATGGAAAAGCCTCCAGCGTCTTTTTTTCAGGGTCTCTTCCTCCCATGATGAAGACGTGTCTCTCTCGTTTCTTTCAAAGCATTGCTTTTCCAAAGGGTTCACGAACCGACAAAATTTCCTACCGGATGCACTTCAACCCCACCTGAGGCACTGATTGCCATCCAGGTGAGTAAGGTAGGGAGGTGACAATGTCCACTCATACTATCCTCTTAATAATCCCGATGCTGCTGCTCTCCTGGAGCTGTAGCAAGGAGAAACCACGACCACAGTGCAACAAAGATACCGACTGTAAAGGACAACGTATCTGTGAGAAGGGCAATTGTGTTTCCCCCCCGGAGAGACTGACCACCGGCATCACACCACCTTCTTCAAAGGCCAGTCCCTACTCCGGACTCCCCATGACCCCCAAGGTGCAAATCCCCTCACTTCCGGGCCCTTTTGGCAATCTTCCCAAATCACCTTCCATGCCCCAGCTCGACCCGGGAAATCTGCTCAAGGGATTGAACCTGAACCTGCAATTGCACCTTGGCTCCGGTAAGGACCAGGTGACGCTGAAATTCAAGGGGCTGAAAAATGGAGCGCCGGCATTCGAGGTGTGCAAGCAGGGCAAATGTGAGGAACTCTCCGCAAGTAACCCCGCCTCGCTCCAAAAGATTCTTGAAATGCTCACGGGGCCCCAGGGGAATGATCCCCTCGGCCGCATGTTTCAGGACCTTCTAAAGAACATCAAACCGGGCGGTGGCGGCCACAGCCTGACATTACCCCCCTTGCGCCCTGGCACTCCGCGGGGACCCGGGTTTAGTCCCAAAACCCCGACCAACAAGCGGACGGACCCTTATAGAGACTGGGCCAGCATACAGAAGGACGGGACACGGGCCCGGGGCGCTGAAGCCATTCTCGGAGCGCTGCTCCCTGTTCAGGTCTCTGCCCAATCCGTGGTATTCAAAACTGCCCGGGGTTATCGTGTGGAAGTGACCGTCCCCGACAACCTCAAGA
>JAHJLU010000550.1 GCA_018821745.1 Myxococcota bacterium
AAGCGGGAATTGAAGCGTTCAACGACCTCCTGGGCGAGACCGAGGGTCGATTCCAGTTCAACCCCGGCCTCCCCGAGTCCCACAAGGACAGAAAACCATTGGGGGGGTTCATGAACCTCCTCATGGACGGGCTTCGGGAGCTCGATGAGAAAAATCACCTGTAGAGCCCAGATGCTTATGGGTATTGTTCCTCCTCTTACTGATTATAACCACCTAACACCATGACGCTTTGCAGCATAGTTTTTATTTGTTCGAAAGCATTGACCAAAATTTTTACCGTGGTACCTTCAGTGAACCTTGACACAAGGTAAGTAATTAACAGTGGTACCTTAACCTCACACAAAGGAGTTTAACATGAAGAAAGTTTTTGGATTTTTTGCAGTACTCGCAATGGTCTTCGTGACCAGTCCCGTTTTTGCCCAGGATACAGCCGCCCCAGCAGCCGCCCCAGCAGCCACACCCGCAGCCTCTTCCACAGCACCCGCAGTTGGTGGACTCTTCGGCAAGGGCCGAATGATGGTGGGTGGAAACATTTCCTATAACTCCACAACGATCAGCCCCGATGAGGGAGATGACCAGGATACAACCACCCTCAAGTTTGCACCCTTCTTCGGCTACTTCATTATGCCCAACATCGCAATCATTGGCTCCCTCTCCTACCAGACCGATGACGATGGCGGAGACGATGATATGGTCACCATTAGCCTCAACGTAGGCGCCCGCTATTACCATGCCATGGGCAAATTCAACGTCTACGGTGGCGCAATGCTCGGTTACATGAGCATGGAACAGGGTGATTACTCCCTGTCCGGCTTTGGCCTTAACGTCCATGGTGGCGCTCTGTACATGCTCGGCCCCAACTGGGGTGTAGACGCCGGTCTTCAGATTCAGTACTACATGGGTTCCGCAGACATGGGCGGCGCCTCCATGGACCTCACCATGACCAGCTTCGCCCTCGGATACTTCGGCATTCAGGCGTTCTTCTAGACCCGGCCTCAATTCTCCTCCCCCTCGATTCTCTTTTTTAATCTCCCCCTGACAAATCCTCAGTCCACCGAGACAGCGCGAATACGATCGCCTTCAAGCGCAGCTCTTTGTGTCTCCACCAGTGTCATCACTGCCGCGTCCATACTCTGGGCGACACGGGTCCCCAGGCGGGAGAAGCCCAACGTGGCCGCAGCCCGCTTCTTCAACTCCTCTGTGGACATGGAGAGGGAGCGCCCCAGCAACCCGCCCGCCACATTGAGCACCTCTTCCATGGGGATCTCCTCAATAGTCCGCTCTCCCCCAGCCTCGGCGGGGACACGGATTCCATCATAGGAGGCCCGCTCCTGGTCGCCTCGCCACCAGAAATCCCCTTCGAGCCGTGCCTTTCTGCCGGCGTGCAGGTTCAGCAATTCTTCACATCGCTCCAATACCTTGTCAGTGATTCGTTTTACCATGATCGCCTCAAGCACACGCCGGGCCAGCAGGCGTTTGTGCACAGGCGCTTCACACTGGACGCAACCCGCAAGCTCCCCTGCAATGGATTTTGCAGCAGAAGGGTCATAGAGACTCTCCGGCGTCCCCTTCAGGGTAACACTGTAAACTTCATAGGTGGTGCCGAGGGGTTCGGGAGCCGCCTCCAGTGAGGCTCGCCAGTCAGGTTCAGCCCCCTCGTCCGGGGATGATTCCGCCACGGGGACAAGGGTGTCTGTGTTTTTCATGTCATTGACCTGACTCAGTTGATCCGTCTCCAGGCTGGCCGCCAGGGCGGCCTTGACCTCACCCACAAGGCGGGCAACCTCACCCTCGCGATTGACCCACCAGTCTGTTGACCACACCCTCGACAACCGCCATCCCAGGCCTTCCAGTACCTGTCTGCGCAGCCTGTCCCTGTCTCTGGCCGTGGAGGCCGAGCCGTAGGAAGGCCCGTCACCTTCAATTCCCAGGGCATAATCACCGGCCCGTTCCGGGTGAACAACGGCAAGATCCAGCCTGTAGCGGGAACACCCTACCTGTTCATGAACCTCATACCCTTCGGTTCTTAGAGCCTTGGCCATCTCGCACACCAGTTCATCCCCGGGATGCTCACCATCGGCGCTTTGGCTGGTGAGGGCGAGCGCATCGGGACCACGCTGTGCATAGTCCAGGAACAGGCGCAAATCCTTCACTCCCCGAGCTGACGTCCGTCGCAGGTCGATATGTTCCCGGGTGAGAGTGGAAAACACGACCATCTCCTCCCGGGCACGGGTAACGGCCACGTTCAGGCGACGCTCACCCCCTTCGCGGTTGAGGGGACCAAAGTTCATGGAGAGCGTTCCATCACGATCGGGCCCGTAACAGATGGAGAAAAGCATCACATCCCGCTCGTCCCCCTGCACGTTCTCCAGGTTCTTTACAAAAACTGGCTCGGGCACTGAATCGGAGAACCATGGCTCCAGAGAAGGGTCCTGTGCCCTTTTCTCCTCAAGCAGGTCTTCAATAAGGCGCTGCTGGGCAATACTGAAGGTCACAACACCCATGGATCGGCTCTGCTCAATCGGGTCATGGAGCCTCGTTACAATCTCCTCCACCACGGCCCGAGCCTCTGCCGGGTTTGTGCGGGTCTTCCCCTTGTCGTAAAACCCTTCAATTGGACGCCACTTGACACCCAGACGGGGATGGTGGTCGGCGCGGGAGGGGAAGGTGAAGAGCCGATTCTCATAATAGGCCGCGTTGGAGAATGCGATGAGATGCTCGTGGCGACTGCGGTAATGCCAGTTGAGGGTCATTTTTCGCATCTGGATGGTGTCGCACTCCGCCAGAATCGACTCCATCTCCGTGTATTCTTCCTCCCTGAAGAAGTCGTCTTCGGAGTCGCCCCGCGTGAAAAACGCTGTGGGCGGAAGCTGCTTGGAGTCGCCCACCACAATGAGCTGGGAGCCTCGGGCGATGGCGCCAATGGCGTCATGAACCGGAATCTGTGACGCCTCATCGAAGACGACCACGTCAAAAAGCTCAAAGGAGGGATCAAAATACTGTGCCACCGAGAGGGGGCTCATGAGAAAACAGGGCTTGATACGGAGGAGGAGGCCACGGATCCTGTCAAACAGTACCCGCAGGGGGAGATTTCCCCGCTTCTTTTTCACCTGTGCGATGAGGATGCCCGGTTCGCTGGTCTCATTGCCGTCGTTGGGGGCGGAAGAGGCGACACGGGAAAGTTTGGCCACCACATGCTCACAGGTCAGGCGCAAAATCTCCTGGTCGAGGGCATTGAATTCATCGATGAGCCGCTGGTGATCTTTGCCATGGAAGCGTCCAAGGGCAGGAACCGCCGTTGCGATGTGATCCACAAACCAGGTACAGAGAGCCCGTTCGTACATACCCATGGCCGACTCAGGTGTGGCTCTCCCGTCCCGAAGCCTTGCCACGAGGGGCCCCAACCCCATTTCATCCGCCTCACCAAGAGTTGCCTGACAAAGGGCCCAGTCCCGAAGAACCGGCAACGCGCCACGATACTCCCGTGACATGGTCTCCAGAAGTGGAATGACTGGCACCTCGGGAGTAAAAACGTGGCCCTCCATGCACAGGAGGGTATCGAGGGCCTTTTCGCAAAGCTCAAGCTCGGATACTGCCCGTGAATAGGGCGCAAGCCTTGATTTATATGCATCGACGGGGGGGCCGGAGAGAAAGTCAGCAGTAACGAGCTCTTGAACCCGTCTCACGCGCGAATCCGTTGCATCTCCATGCACCGGCAGAAGGGACCACTCGCGCAGCGCACTGTGGAAAGACTCTACCCAGGAGACTCCCTGCTCCAGTAAACGCCATCGTGTCTCCGCATCGGAGGGGAGAGGCCCGAGGGCCAGCACATCATCCTTCTGTGCCTCCATTGTCATGCGCAGCTTCATGAGAGTGAGTGCCGCGGACAGACGATCAGCCAACTCCCTGTTGCCGGGAAGTCGGCCCGGGCAACTGCAGGACCTGAGTTTTCGTCTTGTAAAAAAGAGCGCGAAGAATGCAAACAGAAAAAAAGCTCCGGCCCAGCGCTGCACCTTTTGTGCTATGGCCACGAGATCCAGTTCCCACAGCCCTTTTGTAAACCATGAGTCAACCCTGGCACTCAGGTCACGTTGCTGCTGCTCCTGTTCCACCAGCCGCATGGCAACAGCAGCATATTTGGCGCCAGCGGTTCGATCAATAAGAGTGCCCGGGACGCCCGGGGCCACCATAAGCGAGTCCACAAGGCGGCCCGTAACCCGCACCTCCTGGATGGTCTGCGGGGGAGGGGCCGCAAGAACAGATGCACACTCCTCCTGGGATTGGGTGAGATCACCGGCGATCTCCAGCAGTCGGTCACACTGGGTGGCGCAAGACTCGGTGATCCCGGGGGCCCAGTTGGTAAGCCGCACTGATTGAAGGGGGTGTGCCGCAATGGGCGCCAGTGGAGCAATCTTGACGACCAGCTCGGCCACTTTGTTCCGAAGCAATGACTCGGATGATTCATCCAGTGCGTGGACATCCTCTCCGAAATCAATGCTCAACCGGGGGACATCCCGCAGTACGGAGAGTCTTGAAATGGCACGATAGTAGGTGAGTCCAGCGGGATAGACCCGGTGGAGCTCCCGGGCGTAATTATTGAGTGCCTGTCGTCGTTTCGATAGATCGGTGGTGACTCTGTCCCATCCAGTGGGAGAGGCCTCCGTGACCCCTGCGAGACTGCGTCCCAGTTCATCAAGAACCTGCCTCTTCTGGGCTTTTTGGGAGTGGAGTTCCAGACAGAATCGCCCCAGTCCCACCTGCTTGAGCCGGTGCTGAACCACTTCAAGAGCCGCCATCTTCTCTGACACGAACAGGACCTTCTTACCAGAGGCCAGACAGTGGGTAATCAGATTGGTAATGGTCTGGGATTTTCCTGTCCCGGGAGGTCCCTCGAGGATGAAGGATTTGCCCTGGGCAGCGGCCAGAATAGCTGCCAACTGTGAGCTGTCGGCGCTGAGAGGACAGAAGGTTTCCTGAGGATTGATCGTGTCATCAAGGCTGGCGACGTCGGGGAATTCACCATCGGCGCAAGAAACCCGGACATCGGCAGCCAGTTGTGCCACTACACCTTTCATCAGTTGATCGCTCCGGGCGCTGAGATCGCGCCACATGAGGAATTTAGTGAACGAAAACAGGCCGAGACACAGCGCCTCGCTCACAGACCACCCCTCCAGGGGAAGGATCGCACGTCGAAAGCCCTCAAAAACGGCGGAAATATCCAATCCCTTTTCATCTTTTGGAGGATCACACATAATCGACAGGTCGATCCCGAAGTCTTTCTTTAGTTTTTCAATGAGCGTGATGTTCACCGCGGGGTCTTCATCAAGGTGACTGAGTTGAAACGCATCGCGCATGGACTTGCGGGTCAATTGAACGGGCAATAACACCAAGGGAGCCTGGCGGATCTGGTCGGAACGCGGATTTTCTTTCCAGTTCAGAAATCCCAGCCCGAGAAAAAGCATGTTGGCGCCACTCTCCTCCATGCTCACTCTTGCCTCGCGTGCGATTTCACGCAGACGCCGGGCGAGTTCGGTTTCGGAATAGGGGGCCAGCAGCTCATGCCGGGATTGTGCCTCGGCCAAAACCTGGTGCCAGGCTTTTTCATCTTTAAGTACTTCGACCAGCGCCGCGGAGCGGGGGTCAGACACTCCCACTGTCTGTTGCCGGGAGACGATGCGAAAGCTGGACCCACAGGCAAGTTCATCCTCAAGCCCGGCAGACAAAGCACACTCCAGAATGAGTGATTTTCCTGACTCCCGATAGTTGAGAAGCCTGTTCCGCAAGGAGAGATCAAGAAGCTTCTCCTTCCAATTCTCCACTCTCTTCATTTTCGGGGCCGAAAGATCCGAAGAAAATGCTTCCTCCAGGGGAAGGGGAACACCTTGTCTGGAGCGCTCATCCATACGTTCCAGGATGCCCGCCACCACCTTGTTCACCTCCGGCTTATTCTCCTTGACCAGCCCGAATGAGCGTTGCTGCGTCCGCGATGGAAGCGCCAAAATCTGTTCTCGTCGACCCGCCTTGATGTCTATAACGCAGAAAGCCCCGACCGTGCCAATCAGATGAACCCTGGCCGCCTCACACGCCTCGGAGAACGGCGTCTGGTCATTTAATCCCGCGGTGACATCAAAGAGCAACACGTCCCCCAACTCTTCGAGTTTCTGGAGATGGAGGAGATCGTCCATTGAACCCTGACTGAAATTCTTTTTCACGGTCCAGCAGCCCGCCATGGCGTGCTCTTTTGTGACAATAACCAGCGGGTTCAACCCCACATGCTCTAAAATTCCACAAACAAAAAGCGAAAGATCAAGGCAATTGCCCATTTGAGAAAGGAGAATCTGTTCCGGCAGTCTCACCTTCTGACCAGAATCCTCAAAACTTGGAGCTGCGGTTACATAGGTGATGGAGAGAGCAGAGAGTGATGCAAAAACCGCGGATACAACAGCATTTACTCTCTCTTTATCCTGAAACTGGTACCCCATGAGGGCAGGATCCCCTGTCGCCTGCTTCAATGCATCTCTCACGAGTGTTACCACTTCGAAAATCGCCGGATGGTTGGGTTGGACAAAAGCACCAAGGAGTTGGGGCAGGGATGCCAATCCACTCCATTCATTCCAGGCCAATATGGCAAAATTGAAGTCTCTGGACCAGAGGAGGGTACCGCCACTACCAATGGAGACAGTCATAGTGGCGATCTCCCGCTCGGTTTTCTCAGCCAGTGCCTGCCCGTCCCACACTATCAACGGAGCATCCACCCTGAGGGTCTTGGCGGCGCCCAGTGGTGGCAGGGAAATGGAGACAGGCTCGGCAATCCGGGGAGTGAAGGTAAAAGCAAGCTCCAACTCTTCAGGAACATTAGCTGTGGTGGTGATACTGACCTGCCTGATAAAAGGGACACCGTTGTGTTGCATTGCTGCGTTCACAAAGCCATCGCATATCACTTCCACTTCCACTTCCAGATTCACTTCACCGTTCATGAATTCACCTCGACCACTGCAGGATTCTCTTGAGCAGACTCCGGCAATAGCATTATTGGTTTTGATCCGCAGCATACTGGAAAGGGAGAGAATATGCCATACGAGTATGAACCCCAATAGCAGCAATCCCTCCTCAAATAAAACCCTCCCCAAAAACCGACCCTGGGAACGAGTATTTTTTAGAATGTAATATAATTTTTTATTCAACGGGGAGAGTGATTTTGTTGTTGGGGAAGATAAACTCAGCAGGTTGGGCGGTGGATTTCTTCATAAAAGTCTTTAAAAAGCCGGGATTTGATGCAGGTATCCTGAACTGATATCAACCCCTGTGGTGAAGGCGAATGGGAGGGATGTCAGAGGATGAGGATGTTCTCTTTGAAAGTCATTGTTTTGGCCCCATGAAAAAACATCATTGCCCATGTGCCGGGGG
>JAHJLU010000551.1 GCA_018821745.1 Myxococcota bacterium
ATTGATGCGGCGTGGGCTTTTTTCCCCCGTTTTCGCTCGATGATTGCCTGCAGGAGTCGGTATGGAATGGGTTTTTGTCCCAACTCGATGGCCATGGAGACACTGGAGTTGGCCGCCTCCCAGTTGCCGAGCTCCATACGTGCCAGCGCCAGAGCGTAGAGATGCAGATGGGATCGGGGGAAGGAGACCATCTCCTGCTCAATGAGCATGGCAGCTTCCTGGAACCGTTTCTGGATCAACAGCCGGGTGATGGAGGTCATGGATTTGAGCAGCTCGCGCTGGTGGATATTGCGTTTCCCCGTGATGGTAGCCAGATAATTGCCCTTTACCACGTAATCGGGGATATCGTGTGCAAGGGCCAGAATAATGGAGAACTCGCCCTGGAGTATGCTGGATGCTGTTTTGCCGAGGACTTTGTTTTGCCTGGTGAGGGTGGAGATGGCACTGTGATAGTTCTTCACAGTGTCAAGGCGGGTCTTTTTCAGGATCCCCTGGACCTTGTGACGATCTCGCCGGTTTTTTGACTGCCGGAACACCAGCCAGGAGGTGAGGAAGGCACCCCCGATGAGGATCAGGGACAGGGAAAAGAGGGTGGCAAACGTCCTGAAATTACCAGGTTTATCAAAGGAAATACCCGGGTTGCTGGTGGGGTTGATGAAGCGCAGTAGAGGCTCGGGTTTGTTATTAAGAGAGTTGTCGTCCATGGGGTACCAGATGGGGCTATTCAGGCGGGTTTGGTGCAGCCTTGTTGTGATGGCGCCGCATATTTTGCTGGCGCCACAGCTCTTCCTGATGCTGCTTCTCGGCGATCATAACCCGGCGTGTATTGACAATGAAAATGAATCCAAAACCGAGGAGTCCCAGGGCAGCCAGCGTGAACCCCAACTGGATGATCAACCAGTTGCTCCAGGTCTCGAAGACGGCGTTCCGGGGATTTTCCGGGTTCATATAGATTTTGTAGGATTTTCTCGCCTTCATTTCATCGAAAGCTTTTCTCGCCTCCAGAATGGAGTCATAGGTTTCCCGGGTCTCGGACCACAGGAAGGACTGATTGGGGAGGCGAAGCCATGCGGGAAAACGCTCGTCAAAATAGGCGGCGTCGAAGAGTTTTCTCGGCTCGAACTTGAGGGTGAATTTAATTTTGAACCGCGATCCAGTGTCTTTGGCGACAAGGGATTTCGGGCCGTCAACGGAGATGATTTTACCGCGCTCGAAGGTCGCCGGCACCGCAATCCACCGGTAATTTTTCGCGTACCACTCTTCAAAAGGCTTGAGACCATATACGGACATGAGAATGATCCCCGCCACCAGAAAAAGGAAGGGCATGATATAGCTCATTTTATTGGTGGATACTTCGTCGGCCAAGGCTTCAGTCCTTTTGAGTGTTGTGGCCCGGATGCTCCATTGCAGTGGGCATGGAACAACGATGAGCAGTCATCTGCCACTTCCTTGATGGAGAGATTATAACGGAAAAATTTGCTTTCACAATGAAAACCGAGCGTGTGGACTACTCCTCCTCGTGCTCGAAAAGCGCCTCGGTGAATGCTGTCGCGTCAAAGGATCGCAGATCTTCTACCTGCTCACCGATACCGATAAAACGGACAGGGACCTTCATCTTGTCGCAAATCCCCAAGATTACGCCGCCCTTGGCTGTGCCATCCATTTTGGTAATGATTATCCCTGTAAAGTCCATCACCTTCATGAATTCTTCAGCCTGATGGAGGGCGTTCTGACCGTTGGTGGCGTCGAGCACCAGGAAGGTCTCGTGGGGTGCACCCTCATATGCCTTATTGCAGACCCGGCGGACCTTCTGGAGCTCATCCATCAGATTTGTCTGGGTATGGAGTCGTCCTGCCGTATCTGCTATGACCACATCGATGCCCGTTTTTTCCGCCTGTTTCACCGCGTCAAAGATGACGGAAGAGGGATCGCTGCCCTCTTTCCCCTTGACGATTTCACAGCCTACCCTCTCCTTGGCCCAGATGGCCAACTGATCAATGGCGGCGGCGCGGAAAGTGTCTCCCGCTGCGAGCAGAACACTCTTCCCCTGTGCCTTGAAGTGGGAGGCAAGCTTACCGATAGTGGTGGTTTTTCCCACTCCGTTTACGCCGATAACCAAAATGACAAAGGGCTTTTTTCCCTCCATATGGAAACCGGTCTGGGGAATATCCAGAATTTTGATGCTCTCCTGTTTCAGCGTGTTCCACACGGTCTCCTGGTCATTCAATTCTTTGCGGGAGAGGTTCTCTTTTACGGTTTCGAACAGTTTTTCCGCCGTTGTTGGACCAATATCCGCAGTGAATAGAAGCACTTCCAGCTCTTCGAGGATCTCTTCGTCAATCTCTTTTTTAAAGGAGAGCAACTTCCCCAGGCGCGAAATAAAGCTGCCGCGCGTCTTCTTTAGACCCTCCTTGAGGGTCTTTGGGGCTTTTTGTTCGGGCTTTACTTCAGGCTCTTCTTCAGGCTCTTCTTCCAACTTGGGCGTTGCAGCGACAGGTTCACTCGCAACCTCGGCTTCAACAACGGGAGCGTGTTTCTCTTTCAGGGCTTTTTCCACGGGAGAGGCAACGGGCTTTTCTTTTACCTGGAGAGTTTCGGGTTTTTCGCCGCGTTCGCCGGGTGCAGTTTCATAGGCAGCTTTCTTCGGCTGCTTCTTTGCCGGTTCCCCCCCGGATTTTGGAGAGGCCTGTTTTTCGGGATGGGAGTCATCCTCCCGGTAGCCAAGTTCACGTTTTTTTGCCTTTATTTTCTGCGTAAACCGTATAGCCAGGTAGACAAACGAGAGACAAACGAGGATCAAAATTGCAGGTGCGAAAAATTCAGACATGTACTCCTCCACAATGGAATCAGGATGACGCACTCGGGCGTTTCCATGACCTATCAGAAAATGCACGGAAAGGGAACCAGGAACCGCCCCCGGGTAGTGTCACCAGTGGTGGATTCGGGGTGGGGGTTATTCGCGGCGAAGCCGCAGGCCGCCTAAAAGCAGCATAACAAGCAAAATGGGGAGAAGCGGGGCGCGGGAGTTACGCTGTCCGACGGCTCTGCACTGGCAGGTGCCGACACTCTCAACGCAGATCGTTGCTGCGGGTGTTTTTCCATCGCAGTTGGTGTCTGTTTCTCCGCACACCTCGTTTACACCGGGGTTGATGTCGGGGTTGGAGTCATCGCAGTCGAGCTGGGCACAGCCTGGTCCGACTCCAAATCCGTCGCCATCATGGTCTTTGCAGATGGGACAATCGTCGTCAGCTACGTTGTCTCCGTCCTGGTCGATGCCGTCACCACAGATCTCCCGAGCGTTGGGGTAGGTGGAGGGGTTGTTGTCATCGGGATCTTGTCGGTCACAGTCTGCACCGACACCCCAGCCGTCACCGTCGTGGTCCACGCAGTCAACAGTGGGACACATGCCCAGGCAGGTGGCGTCACCGGAGCAACCGACAACACATTCGTGATCAAGGCACTGCTCTCCGCCGGCGGCGGACCAGTCATCGGCCGTGCCGTCGCAGTCATTGTCGATTCCGTCACAAGTCTCCACGGCGTTGGGGAAGATGGTGTCATCATCGGGAGCGCAGTCTTCCCACGGACAACCGGGACCAACTCCCCAACCGTCACCGTCAGTATCCACGCAGGTTTCCACCCAGATGGGGCAGGCGTCGATACAGGCGTTGAGCCCGGTGTCGCAGCCGACACCTGTGGCACATGCTTCCTGACAGGCGAGGATGCAGGCCGGATCATGGCAGGGGCCTGTTGCGGTAGTGTCTGCCGCGAGACAATTGTCGGGGGGACCCGAGGTGTTGTGCTCTTCGAGGCAGGCTTCGATCTGCTCGGGGGGCAGTGCCAGACACTCTTCGGCGTCGGCGGGATCCACACATGGCGTGTCGGTGATGGAAAGGTTGCAGTTCTCATCATCGTTGTTGCCGCAGATCTCCACGCCGCCGGGATGGACCCAGGCCCTGGTGTCGTCGCAGTCTTTGGGGAGACCCACACAGTCCTCACCGTTTCCGGCGAAGTAACCGTCGCCGTCCATGTCGACACAGGTGTCGCACATTCCGTCGGGGACGAAGTCACAGTTGTCATCGATGCCGTCGCCGCAATTTTCTATAGCGCCTGGGTTCATATCGGGGTTGTTGTCGTCGCAGTCCTGGGGACCCTGGCACCCTTCACCCACACCGAAGCCGTCGTTGTCGTTGTCTTCGCAGTAGGTGCCGGGACAGCCGTCATCGGGGATGCCGTCGCAGTCGTTATCCACGTGGTCTCCGCAGATCTCGACGGATCCGGCCCAACCACAGTCGGGGTTGGAGTCATCGCCGTCCTGGGGAGGCGGACAGGCAGCCACGCAGGCTGTGTAGTTTGGCTTGCCTTCACAGAGGGCGACACAGGCGGGGTCTTTGAAGTCGGGGCACTCGGCGACACAGGTGTTGTAATTTGGCTTGCCTTCACACTCGGCGACGCAGGCGGGGTCCTTCATGGGAGGACATTCCTCAATGCACGAGATATTACCGTCGCAGGCTGCGACACATTCGGGATCACGGGGGCCGGGGCATGCGGTACCGGTGCAGGCGCCGTCACCATCTTCATCACAGACATCGACGCCGGGGCAGCAGTCATCGGCATAGCCGTCGCAGTCGTTGTCGATGTTGTCTCCACAAATATCTGCCTGACCGGGTTTGCGGTCGGGATCGTCGTCGTCACAGTCTACGTTGGAGGGGTTGCAGTCGGGACCTGCGGGGACACCGTCACCGTCGTTATCGACACAATTGACTCCGGCACAGCCATCGTTGGCAGTTCCGTTGCAGTTGTCGTCGATGTTGTTGGTGCAGTCTTCTTCGGCCCCTGGATGGACGGCGGGATCGTCATCATCGCAGTCAAGTTTTGACTCATCCACGGGACATCCGGCGATGCAGGTCTCATTGCCTTCACAGTTAATAACGCACAGGGGCTCCTGAGCGCAGTCACGGCCGTAGCCGAACCCGTCGCCGTCGTGGTCTTCACAACCGGCGGGCATAACACCCTTGGGTACTTCAACAGGGAGAGGCCCCTTCTGGTTGGTGACCCGGTCGGGATCGATAACAAAATCGTCGGCGTCGGCCTGAAGATAGGAGGAGTATTCCCCCACAGGAGTGTTATAGCGCAGGAACTGGTGTGTTACGCACTGCGCGGGTCTTGGATACTCGTCATCGGAGGGAAGGGGACCGTGGGGCAGCGATGGCTCACCCACATGAACGTCACCGGGCTGACCGGAGGTGGGGGGATTGTCCCGTTCCCGGTGGTAATAGAGATCGATCCAGTAGACACCGGACTCGACGGCGCCGATATTGCAGACCTCTACGGTGTAGGTGACGGTGTAGGGGGCGGATTCGGAGACCGTGGCCTCAAACTTGTTGATCACCAGATCGGGGTTGGCCATGTTGATGAAAATCGGCGCGGAGACGTTGTTGTCCTCGTTTGCCTCTTCCACAAATTCACCGGAGTCGGCTTTGCAGTAGGAATGGTAGAAACCATTGGGTGTGGGGTTTCTGGTTACCTCGATGGGATCGGGTTTTTTGTCACCATCGATATCTTCCTCGGTGCACAGGGGGGTACACTCCAGGGTGGTTCCGCCCCAGGACCAATTCCAGGCACAGTTCGGAGGATCAAGTTCTGTATAGGATTTGAAGGTGTCGGAGTATTCGCCGTCTCCGGGAGGGGTCGTCCGGTTGAAGTAAATACCCACACGGAAGTTTTCCGCCTTGTGGGTCCCTTTGTTGCAGACCTTGAACTTGTACTTGAGCTCGGCACCTTTTTGGGAATACCAGAAATAGGCAACATAGAGGTCCGGGCCGATACGCCAGGGGACACCACCGAAAATATTATTGGATTCGCTGGCATCGTCGGCGGTGCCCAGGACGTTGTCGGGGTCAACCACGCAATAAAGATTGTAGACACCCATGCCGTAGCTGATGTTACGGACCGTGTATTTCACATCTTCACAGGTGGCTGCGTAATACCACCACGAGCCCCAAGTGTCGAAACTACTTGAGACATCAATATGATAGGGTGTATCAGATGGTGGAAATGAGGGCCGGGCGGTGAGATTGGGGTAAAAACGCACGGTGAAGTAGTGAGTGCCCCAGTCCCACCAGTCGGTGTTGGTGTCACAGACCCGCGCCGCAAAATCCACATCCACTTTTTTGGTGGCGGGATTGAGGTAGGCGTGGGCATTACAATTGGCAATATAGAGGTCGTCCGCTTGGGCCGTGGGAATGAAAAACACGGAAACCAGTAGAAAAACCAACAATGTGACCTGTTTCATGTTAAATCCCTTTCCAGGAAAGATGCACCAGCTGTTCACCCGGGTCCCGAAGGTTCCCCGGTGTTAGTGTTGCAAGGACTGCAATCGGTACAATATTCCGAAGATAAATATATCACAAAGTATGGCAATTTCCAGCACTCCTTGACATTTCATCCCTGCACGGGAGATCACAGAGTGTGAAGGAAGGCCCTGAGGCGCTCAAGATCTGACTGGATTTTCCTCAGGGGGAGGGTGAAAAGTGTGGTGTTTTCACAGGTGACGGTGGAAGGGAGGAACAGGGAGATCTCCTTTGACAGCGTATACAGGTGGGGAGTGAGAGCGCTCCTGGTCCCCAGGGGATCATAATTGAGCAGCCGTTTCTGGAGTAAGGTCCCCTTAGCCAACCAGGTTTTCTGGAATGCATTCAATACGGTCCGGTCCGGCACACCATTATTTTCCTTACACACCGAGGCCGCCTGCCGGGGAAAGTCAGACACGAGGGCCGAGATTTGGGAGATAATGGACCGGGCTTCTTTTTTATGCTCGCGATCGAAGCTCCGCTGCTTTGGTGTCGCCGCTATGGGTTGGACAGTTGTGGTCTTCGGGTTCGGTTTTTGTACCGCAAGAGGCGTTGGCTCCACCCTCTCCTCATTTTTTGATCTGCACGAGACAAGGAGCATGATGGATATTATCAGGGAGATGATGGTCACGGATTTCATGGTCCCAGCATATCTTCGGCCGGGGAAAAAACAAAAAATCGAACGCGCCGTTTTATCGGGAGTGGGCAGTATGGTATGGACATGGGGCTCCAACTGGTTTAAAACCGTGCCCAATCAGGCGTCTGCCTTTTCTGGAGGAACCAATGAATGTTCTTATTTTAGCAGCCGGCATCGGATCAAGGCTGCGTCCTTACACTGATACCATGCCCAAATCCCTTGTGCCCCTCAACAACACACCCATGCTGGCCAGGATTGTTGAATCCTTCAAAGAGCTTCCCGTGGAGCAGTTTTATGTGGTCACGGGGTACCGTGAAGATCAGATTCGGGAATTTTTCGCCCGCAGAAAAGAGCCGGTCACTTTTATCTTCAATGAAAAATACGATACCGCGGGGAACGGGTATTCACTCCTGTGTGCACAAAAGGAGCTTGCGGGGAAGGCCTTTTTCAAGGTGGACTCCGATCTGGTCTTCGAACCCCAGATCGCCCGCCGTCTCTTCGAGGCCGCGGGAGATATCCGGGTGACGGTGGATGTGCGCGACGACATGGGTGAAGAGGAGATGAAGGTGAAGGTGGACGGGTCGGGACGGATCGTGGCCTTCTCCAAGGAGATTCCTCCTGCCCAGGCATGGGGAGAGTCCATTGGTATTGAATACATGACGGAGCGAGGTGGTGAAGAGGTTTTCAGTGAGCTGCACACCATGATGGTCGAGGGGCTCACGGGGGCATACTACGAGGAAGCCTATGGACGCCTCGCAGTTAAGGGATCCCACGTCACAGCCACTCGTGTTTTGCCTTCCGATCGGTGGTACGAGATCGACAATGAAGAAGATCTCCAGACCGCCTCCCGCATTTTTTCCGGAGAATAGCTATGGGAATAAACCACGTCGCGCTCCTTGCAAGTCAGTGGGAGGGGGGAATTACACCCGGGACCATGGTGGCGGGCCTCCCGGCGATTGTTCGTTCTCTCCTCACCCTCCAATGGGCGGGAGTTTCCCGGGTGGTGATTGTGGCGGGTGAGTTTCAGACCGCCATTGAGAAGTTGGTCGCGAAGAGAGTATTCACGCTGAAGGTTGAGTACGCACAGTCATCGGGAGATCTCCCTGTTGTATCAGGCGATGCCCTGTATCGACGCGAGATTCTGGCAACGGATCTCCAGCGGGGAGAGCTTTCCAGCGGGGCGCTTTTCGTCCGTTATGACTCCCGTGCTGCGGTGAAAAAGGCACGGGATTTACTCTGGAGGGAGCTGCGAAAACCCATCGAAAATGACGGGGTGGTGGCCTATTTTCTGGGTCGGCCGGTCTCCCGTCTCTTCTCGAGGTTTCTCATCAACACTCCCCTCACCCCGAATCATGTGACGATGCTCAGTTTTATTGCCGCATTGATCGGGGCGCTCTTTGTGGCGTGGCCGGCAACGGTTCTTCTGGGTGCCGGGCTGTATTGGCTCTCCTTTGTTTTTGACTGTGTCGACGGGGAGATCGCGCGGCTGAAGTTCATGGGCTCCATTCTGGGGCAGTGGCTCGACACCATCGCCGACGATATGGCCACCACTTTTTTCTCCCTGGGGCTCTCATGGGCGCTGTTCACGCTCACGGGATCAGCCTTTTACCTTATCCTTGGAGGCGTCAGTGCAGGGCTCTATTTTCTCTGTTCCCTGCTGGTTTACCGAGTTTTGCACCGCATCGGTGTTATTGATACGGCCCAATATCCCTATTTTTTCATGGGGGAAGGGGGCGCTGCCAGCAAGGAGAAAGGACTTTTCACCTATTTCGCCTACCTCTTCAGGCGGGATGTGATACTCTTTCTCCACCTGATTTTTGCCATTTTTGGATTGTATCATGCCATGTTCTGGCTGCAGGTTGGTCTCAATCTGGGTATGAATGCCATCACGCTGCTCGATCAGGGGTACCGACTCATAACCGGACGATGGCCCCGGGGCCCTGTGTCCACCTGACCTGGTTTTACCTATTATGGCCCTTGGGCCCCAATTTAAGGAGTTCTGAATGAAAAAACTGGTTTTACTTACTCTTGTCCTCTCTTCCATGGTGCTTTTTTCCTGTAAAAAGAAAGAAGATAACTCTGGAAAACAGACCGGTACACTGAGCACCGTGCCCGCGTTTTCTATTCCCAGCATGTGGGGTGATACCTGCACTCCCAAAGATTATGCGGGCAAACCCGCCATCGTGGAAATCTGGTCCATGCGTTGTCCACATTGTCGTACCCAGGCGAAATATCTTGAAGAGCTGGCAACCAAACTGGACTTCGCAAAGTACGCCATTGTTTCTATTCACGCTGGCGGCGGTGAGAAAATGAAAGATCAGATCAGCGCCCACTTCAAAAACAAAAAGATCCAGGTGTGTCTTGACGACGGATCCTACATGAAAGCGCTGAAAACTCTCCCCAAACCCCTCCAGGTGCGTGGCATTCCTCACCTCTTCCTGGTGAATTCCAAGGGCGAGATCGAGGAAGTGCTCCGTGGCGCCCGACCCGCTGATTTTCTCATGAAAAAACTCAAATCCCTCAAATAGCCTCACGCTTCCCGGATCGATAAAATAGTCGAGAGGTGGGACTCGAAGTAACTCTTGTGTGCCCGGAGAAAGGGTTCCGGTAACATGGCGGGATCGACAAAGCGCCCGTGGAGAACTTCCAGTTTTTGGATGCGAAAGCCCTCCATGGAGTGGATGTGGCCGACGAAAAACACATTCTGGTGGTCAGGGGCGCTCTTGTCCACACCCAGGAGAGTCAGTTTTGTGACCCTAAGTCCTGTCTCCTCCAGGACTTCACGCCTTGCAGCCTCTTCACAGGATTCATTGCGCGCGAGAAATCCTCCGGGAAACCCGTAGGCCTGCCGGGGCCAGAACCGATGACGCTGAACGTACACCAGACCCTGATCATCAAAGAGGATGGCTGTGACACCGATGGTGAAACGGGGGGCCAGTCGCCGGACAATGCGCCTGGCGACCCACATCACTGGAGCGGTAAGAGTGGAAAGGGGTGTAGCCATGGTCCGTTACCAGTGGGAGAGGACGCCCCGGTTGACCGCATCGGCGGTAGATTGACCCGCGAGGTATTTCACCAGGGTCAGGCCGAATTCACAGGCGGTTCCCGGAGCCCGGGATGTGATCACGGAGCCGCTCACCACCACGCGTTTTTCCGAGTACTTTGCCAACAGCTCCCGGGAGAATTGATCCTTTACGGCGGGATGAGAGGTGAAGCAACTGATGTGATGAAGGATGCCGCACTCTTTGAGAATCAGCGGCGCGGCGCAGATGGCTCCAATGAGACAGCCCCGTGTGTAGGATTCTGCAATAAAGGAGAGGAGCGGGGCCGAGCCGAGGATGGCGTTGACATGATCCATGCCGCCGGGGATCAGGAGGCCATCCCACCGCTGGTGAAGATGATCGAAAACGGACTCGACGATATGCAGGGAGACTTCACGGGAAGCAATGATATTGCCTGTTTGGGTACCTGCCATGAGACAGGTTATGCCCCCGCGGCGGAGCATATCAACGGAGGCAACCAGTTCTGTTTCTTCTACCCCCGGGGCAATGATGACCAGAACCGAGCCCGTTGTGGAAGAGGCCTTGTTACACACGCCGCAGCTCTTCGTTGGCGCACAGGTTGATGATGGCGTTCATGGCCATATCACTCAGATGCATGAAGGAGAGGCCACAGCCCGTCTCTGACTCACTGCGGGGACAGACCCACTTCACCTCTGCGGGGACGGTCTCTTTGGGGACACCGGGAAGTGTGAGGGTGAGACTGATTGTATCTCCCACCTGTATGTTTCCTTCAAAGTTGACAAAGGCTCCGCCCAGGCTGAGGTTCGAGGTGCTGCCCGGGATGTCTTTTTCGGCGATGTGCAAGGTCACCACGGTCTCATAGGAAAAGCGCTGGTGGGACCGGCGGCTGGTTTTGAGAAAGTGAAGCGAATTTTCAATTTCTGTCTTGCTCATAACGTACTCCGGAATGGGGAATGGGTGCTATGGAAGAATAGCCCATCTAAAATACAATACAAACCTTTTGTGAAAAAAGGCTGTGAATCACTGTTGCAGCTTGTGAGAGACAATTTTCAGCGTGCCGATGGACTGGATCCACTGGCTGTCCATGACATCTCCCATCATGATGTGGGAGACGTCGGCGGGGAACTGGTTCCAGGTGGGATCCACGTCGATCCACCGCCCAAGCCACACCTGAACCCACATGTGGTATCCAAAGAGCCTGCGATTTTGAATACGGACGAGACCCACTCCGCCGACTCTGCGCGCCGGTATTTTCAGCGCGCGGGCGAGTGCGGTAAAGAGCAGGGAGTGTTCCGTGCAATCCCCTTTCTTGAACTTTGCCACATTGACTGCCGAATCAAAATCATAAAACATTTTGTCTTCAATGGTGCGAGAAACAAAAGAAATCAGTGCTTTTACCCGACCGATGGGATTCTTCTCCGCGCCAACGGCTTTTTGGGCCATCTCTTTTATCACCGCGTGATCACTCTCAACTCCCGGTGAGGGGAGGGTGTAGGGGAGGATCTCCTTGGGGATGGCGCCAAGGGAAAGACCATCAGTGGTATCTTTTTGCAGCGTCAGGGTGAAACCGGAATTATCAAAGGCCACTCTATATCTTTTTGTATTGAAATAATTGATATCTTTCGGGTAGCTCCCCTTCATCCTCAGAGTCAGGCCCTTGGTGTCCGGGGTGAGATCGTGGATATCCGAGGGGATCATGGCCATGAAACCGAGATCGTCGATAGCCTTGATGTTCATTGCTGTTTTCTTCTCTTCCCGCTTGATCGTGAACATGCCGATCTGTCCTTCGAGGATTTTTCCGGTCGCATCCAGGAGTGCGTTGAACCGTGAGCGGGGAATGGAAGAAATGATCAGCGCTTTGTGGACAGTAGATGCCACGCCGGAGACCGCGACTTTCTCGGAACTGAGAATTTTCAGCACTTCATGGGAAACCATCTGGTGGGTGTGGACAAACCGTCGGCTCTTGAATGCGCTGGATTTGGCGAAACTTTTTGGCCCCTGTGAGACAGAGTAGAGTGTTGCCAGTTCACTGTCGGAGAGGGTCCCAGGGTTCTCCTTGATTCTCGTTGTTTTAATCACCGGTTTGTCCGGAGCGGAGGCGAGAGCACTTTTAGAGGTGAAAACATAATCGCCGGAGCTTGTGAGTTTTAAGGTGTAGGTTGTTGTCTCCATGGGTGAGTTCTGGGAAATAATCTGTGAGACCAGGAGGCCCTTGTCGAACCCCTGGTACACAAACTCCATGGAGATTGTAGAGGTTTTTTTACCATTGAGGTTGATGAGCTCGATGTGGATCTTTTGATTATTTACCACGTAGGTCTTGCCTGCAATGGTCTTGAGCTCCCAGACGGAGGTGTACCATCCCATTTTTTTCCCCATGACGTATAGTCCGTACCACATCTCCCCTCCCAGGGATTTGGTGTTCTCCACCAGCGCTTTGACGGGCACCGAGAGGAGGGGGGTGTTTTCCATGAGGGCTTTTTCGTCTATTGCCGGGACAGAGATTTTCTTTGCGGGCCCCATATTTGAAGGGACTGACTGCATGGCGGACATAGTGTGTGGTTTTGCCGCAGCCATTGTATTCATGTTGGGCAGGTGGTTCGGTTTTACCCTATTGTTATTATGGGATTTATCCTGGTCATCATCGCCTTTTTTACACGAGACGCTGAAGAGAAGGAGAAGAGTGAATAGAAGGCGCATGGTGACCTCATTGTAGTGGTAGGATCCCCTTTTCCGTTGTGTATTGAACAGGGTCAGGGGCGAGGACTATTTTTTCTTAGCGAGTTTAGCGTTGAGAGATTTCATGAGAGCGGGAAGCTCTTCAGCCAGAATCTTGCGCGCGGCCTTGAGCTCGGTTTCCAGCTCGGTGGTGAGTGCTTTTGCCTCTGACTCCTTGTTTTCATCGTAGAGCTGGATGATTTTGTAGGCCTTGGGCATTGCCTCGCAGAGTTTTTTACCGCCCTTGGCAGCGATATCCATGTACTCTTTGAGTTTGGGGTTGTCTTTGTAGAACTCGAGATCCGTGTGATCGTCGATCATTTTCTTCATGATGCTCTGGAAGCTCATGGTGATATCGTTCTGGCAGCCGGTTCCCCAGTCCTTGATATATTTGGTGTAGGTATCACCAAACCAGCCCTGGATTTTTCCTTCGTAGGTGCCAAACTGGTTTCCGTACCCTTTGACCTGGACAAAGTCTACACCCTTATGCTTGAAGGTGTAACGCAGTGAGGTTTTGTAACCCTTTGACGTGACAAGGTGGCCTCCGTTGAGGCTCTTGATGACTGCGGGACCCCTGAGGGCGCCACAACCAATATACAGGTAATTCTTTTTGTCGTTTGTGTTGAGTTTTACATCCCACGTGTTCATCCAGTGTGCTGTTCCCGTTTTGAAATCAGCAAAGGGTTTCACCGCTGTTCCCTTGAAACTCACCGTGAGAAAACGATTGGGCTTGGAGAAGAGATCTGCCGCCGGGACGAACTTGGCATAGATTTCCATGATCATATCGGCCTGGCTGCGGATATTGGCGATCCGGACCGGGCAGGTGTACCAGTCTTCACCGGATCCACCGGTACCGGTTCCCGGCATGATGATACTGCGGTAAAGGTCTTCCCTGTTGTATGTCAACTGGGTCTGGAAGGAGTATCCCGCCTGCTGGTAACTTTTACAGGTCTTCTGGAAGAAGAAGTCGATCTTCTTGCGGACCTGTCCGTCGAGGACCTGCATGGATTTCACAAATTTGGGATCGATGCCCTTGGGAGATGCTTTTCCTCCTCCTGAGGCGCCACCCTTGTCTCTGCCGAACATGTACCAGCCGCCCGCAGCGAGAAGCAGAACCACTACGACAGCTCCGATGGCCATGGGAGCCTTGGATTTGGGCGGTTCATCCTTCAG
>JAHJLU010000552.1 GCA_018821745.1 Myxococcota bacterium
CACCCGAAACTGGCTGAAGGCCAGACTGAAGGCGCAACGCTCAACGGAATCTCCTTCGCAATGACCGAGGAGTACATCTTCAGTCCCACGGGAAAAATGCTCAACCCCTCCTTCGGTCACTACAAAATCTTCACGACCACTGATCTCCCCGAGATGAAGACCATTTTGGTTCCCACCTATGAAGCGACCGGCCCCTACGGTGCCAAGTCCGTCTCTGAAATCTCCATTAATGGTGCCCTTCCCGCCATTGCCAACGCCATCTACGACGCTGCAGGCGTTCGAGTTATGTCTGGCCCCTTCACTCCCGAAAAAATACTCAAACTCATCAAAGAGAAAAAATAACTTCGATGATGCATGCCTGAGGAGATTCCTATGCTCCGCTCACTGACCTTAGCTGTTGTCGTCACTCTTTTCTTTGCTGGTTCGTGCAAACGCTCAGAAAAAAAAGAAAATCCTCCCGTGAAGTCGGTGGCACCCGTGGTGGGTGGAGAGGAGCTCATGACCCTTCATGAAGCTGCCCCCAAGCTCCCTCGTAAAAAGCTCCCACCATCTCCAAGAATAAAGGCGCGCCCATTCAAGCTCCTCACCGGTACACTCAGCAAGGTCCCGGGAGCTCCCCGGGGCACCTTGCTCCTGGATGCCGGAGATTTCCTCGGGGATAACAAAATGGAGTTTGTGCTTCTGGGCCATAAAACTCTGACGATCGCTCCAGTGGCGGGAGAGCCCCTCCATGCAGAGGGACCCTCTGTGCCCATTTTGGCAAAAGTTTTCCGGGAGAAGGGCAAAAAGTACGATTCCCTGTTTGTTGCCTGGGGGAGAGGCAGAGAAAACAGGGGCGCGCCCCTCAGCCTCTGGATCTATCGGATGAAGGGCAACCGTATCAAGGGGGCCAGTCTCTATTCCCCCAAAACAGACCGACCCGATCCCCAGGATATTCACATAGCCCCCGATGGGACTATATACTTCGCTCACTTCACGTCAAAATACAAAGTCGCCATAGTCGCCTTCCCCCCCCCCTATGACAAGGGCCCGACACCTGTCGATGAGATCAATATGGTGACAAAAATTGCCATGGTCTCCGATGGAGCAAAGGCAAACCTGATGCTGGGCAGACTTTACGGTGATGTTGCTGGCTCCGAAGGGGACCTTTTCATCCATGTGGACAAGACGCAACGAGTCCTGCTCCCCTCAAAGCGCGGTGTTCGATCGCTCCTCTCCGCCACATTTGACACCAGCCTTGGAGAGTGCCTGTATGCCGGCGATGGCTGGCACAAAAACTACGGCCAGATCGCCCGGGCACATCTGGCACAGTTTAAAAAAGTGAAAGATAAATGGGAGCGCAAAGAGCTGGACACCCTCCAGAACAACTTCGCCATCCTCTCCCTCGGCATGGGAGATCTGGATGGGGACAAGAAAATGGAACTGGTCGGGAAGGGGAACAACAGCCTCGTTGTCTGGTACCCGCATAAAAACTGGAAGCGACTGGATCTCGCCCACGCCAGTGGCTACAAACCCATCGTCGTCAAGGATATCGACGGTGATGGCATATCTGAGATCCTCATCTCCGAACCACAACCAGGCATCATCCGATTGAGAAAAGCACCATGATCAGATTTTCATCATACCTCCTCGCACTCACTCTTATTGTCTCACCCTTCGGCTGCAAGCGGGAAAAGAAGCGGAAAGTAGTGGACGTCTCCTCCGTCAAACCCGGCGATCCCAATAAGACCCCCGTGGAGACAGGGGACAAAGACGCTGACAACAAGTACCCTGAGCTGGCAATGACCATCGCCTATCTGCGGGCATATTACTATGATCCCACCAAATTGAAGGCCAACGAGATGCTCTTTGCTGCTCTGGATGAATTGCAGGGCAGTATTGCCCCAGTGAGCTTCACAAGGATGGGCAAGAGCACAATCAAGGTGCAGGTGGATCGCGCCGAAAAGACATTCACCACGGAGAACATCGACAACCTCGGTAAGTTACGTGACCTCTCAACGGCCATCATGGACTTCGTGTTGCCCCAGATTGAAAAGAACGGTGGCGACCAGGAGGAGCGGGAAGACGCGCTGTACAACTACATCAATGGCTTTCTCAAAGCCCTTGACCCCTATTCGGTGCTCATAAGACCCAAATACACCGATGATCTCCAGATGCAGACAAAGGGTGCCTACGGTGGCGTGGGAATGGTCCTCTCCATTCGGGACCACGAATTGACCGTAATTAAGCCACAGCCGGGAGGTCCCGCCATCGAGATGGGTATCAAGGAGAAGGATGTTATTGTCCAGATAGAGGAACGCTCAACAGTAAATATGCCCCTCACCGAGGCAGTCAGCATGATCCGAGGCGAGGAAAACACGGTTGTCACGGTGCTCATCAAACGCAGAACCGGAAAAAAAGATGCCCAGGGGAATCCCCTGTGGACCGCGCCCAAAAAATACCCCCTCAAGCGACGGCGGATCCGGATCGAGAGTGTTGTGAGCAAGATGCTCCACAACGCCAAGGGCAATATTGCCTATTTCCGCATCAATCACTTTATTTCCAATACCGCCACGGATTTGGCGCTGCAGTATGAAGCGCTATTAAAAAAGCATAAGGCCATCAACGGCATTATCCTTGACCTGGTTGACAATCCCGGTGGTCTGCTCCGGCAGGCCATCTTCGTCGCCAATGCATTTTTAAATAAAGGGGTAATCGTCGCCACCGAAGGCGCCCCCGGCACCCAGAAGCGCGTCTTCTCCGCCGACGACAAGAACTCCATCACCACAAAGACGCCCATGGTAGTGCTCATCTCCCAGGGAAGCGCCAGCGCATCCGAGATTGTCTCCGGCACACTGAAGAATCTGGACAGGGCACTGGTCATAGGAGACACGAGCTTTGGCAAGGGGACTGTACAGCAGATTTTTTCAGAGGGCACCAAGAAGCCCATTCTCAAACTGACCATACAGCAGTACCTCACCGCGGGGGATGTCTCTATTCAGCAGGTGGGCGTTGTCCCGCATATCCGGTATGCCCCCATCGGCATGCTCCCCGGATACTCTCTCTTTTGGCCCGATAAACCCCGCAAGACCAGTAAACGGACTAAGGCCATCAAAAGCGAGAAAGAGCGCCCCCCAGAGAAGTCCCGTTACGAGCTGCGCTATTACAAGACAGTGCAGGAGAAGCGTGACTACATGAACGCTGTGGAAGACAACATGGCGGACACTGAGCTCATCGATTTCGCCTATGAGATTCTCCTGCACCACGGCAGACCCCTGGCCTCCAAGACCCTTGACTCCATCTCCTCTTTCATGGCCCGCAGGGTGAAAAAAGAAGAAGAGAAAATGCAAAAAGACCTGAAAACAAACTGGAACATAGACTGGAGCGCCGGCCACCTGCAGGCGGGAAAACCCCAGCTCGATGTAAAATTCGCCTTCTGTGATGCGAAAAACATCACCAAGGAGAGGCGCTGCACCAAGGAAATCGACCACGTGGTCCCCGGGGAGAAGGCGGCCATGATTCTCCAGGTCACCAACAACTCTTCCCAGGATCAGCCCCGACTCTACGCCATAGCTGAGAGCCCCTCCTACATCCTCGACTCCCGGGAGTTCCTCTTCGGGACCGTGCAGCCGGGCAAGACCCGTTACTGGACCGCTGAAGTGACGGTCCCCAAACGCACTTCAGTGGCCATTGAACCCATCACCATCGATCTGTTCCAGCGGGGAAGAGGCAAGATCGCCCAGTACAAAAAGAACCTCCGCATCCACTCACTCAAGCAGCCAAGGTTCCAGATAACCTGGGGTGTCCGTGAGCAGGGTTTTGGTGACTCCATCGCTCAGGAGCACGAAAAATTCATCCTGGACATGAAAGTCACCAATATCGGGCAGGGAACATCCCATAAACCGAAGATTGCGCTGATTGACCGCTCCAGTGGCCGAATCTTTCTGAGAAAAGGACGGGTTTTCCCGACTACACTCAAACCCGGCGGGTCAACCGTTGCCTCCATGGAGTTCGATGTCGTCAATACCAAGAAACCTATCTCCGTTGAGCTCTCCGTGTCAGATCGAATCTACAGGGCCAGCGTTTCTCGCAAGGTCACCCTCCCCATCGGTCCCCGGATCAAGGGAGAGCAGGCAAAATCCCAAGTGGTCAGCCTCCTGGAAAAATCGAAGATATGGGCGTCCGCCAATGGGAAAGGGCACCTGCTCGGTGTGGGCGGCGGCTCCTTCCAGAGTACAGGGTTCTTCGGGACCATGTGTCGAATCGCCATTGAGCCTCCCATTGTGGGTTTCGCACGCTGTGACCGCACCAAGGCGTCAAAGAAATCGAAACAGCAGCTCACCCTTACTCCCCATATAGTTCCCCCTGCCATTACCCTCGATGAGCCGCCTCCGGCCCTCACGAAAGCCTCATCCATTGTCATCAGGGGGAATGCGTATCACCCCGAGTCCATCAAGGATTTCTACATCCTGGTGACAAACTTCGAGAGCGAGAATGGTCGCCACAAGGTATTTTTTGCGGCAGGCAAAGGGACAACCATCCCCTTCACCTCTACCATTCCCCTGGAGAAGGGGCTGAATCATATCCTCCTTGTGGCCCGCCACGACGCTGAATTGCGCGGGCATTACCTCTTTTCCGTGGTAAAAGAAGACTGACCAACCGCGCCGGACTGGTCATCTGTTGGTTCTCTGAATCACTGCAAGATCAAGAAACCATGCGCCCGGTGCCTGCCGGCGAAGGAGCCCCATGCGTACAATACTGTCTCTCTTCATTCTCACAAGTCTCATGGCCTGCACCGGGGAGATTTCCGTCTCGTCATCCTCCAAGCCTATCATCAACGGGACGGTGGACAATGTGGCCCTCCATGACGCGGTGCCCTTTGTTTACAACACTGCGGGCTTTGCCTGTGGCGGGACACTCATCTCGCCCAACGTCCTCATGACCGCCGCCCACTGTGTCACCTATGAGAACTCAACCACCCCCTATGCCCCCGGGTATTTCCAGGTCTATTTCTGTCGTGACCTTAACAACTGCAATCCCGATGTCCGGGAACGGGGCGTTATCGAAGTATACCGGCACCCCTCCTACAGCCCCAGCAACACCAGCTACGATTTCGCCCTGCTCCGTCTCGACGCCCCTGCTCCGGGGGATGTGCAGGTAATCCCCCCCCTGCCCTCCTCCATGGGTCTTGACTCCTCCGACGCCGGAATGGCCATCACCTTTGTGGGCTTCGGACTCACCGACGGATACGACGACACCTCCACCTCGGAGGTGAGAATGCAGTTCACAGGGAGCATCGCCGGGGTCTGTCACACATCGGGCGGGTGCAGCCTCGGCAGCGGATATTATGCACAAAACCTGACCATATACACCAGCCAGTCGGCCGGTGGCACCTGCCAGGGTGATTCGGGCGGGCCCGGCCTTGTGTCCCTCTCCGGCACGACCTACGTCGCGGGGATCACCTCCTATGGTTACAGCAACTGCACCGGTCCCGGAGTCTACACCGAGGTCAGTTCCTATGCCAACGAGATACAGTCCTTCATCAATAACCCCCCCGTGGAAAATTGCACTGACGGGCAGGACAATAACGGCAACGGAATGGTCGATTGTGCCGATCCCGGCTGCTCCTCAGCTTCCCAGTGTCCCGTGTCCCCTTGTCTCGATGCAGGCTACGTTTCCTGTAACACGACCAAGGAGGGAAACACCGCCGATGGCGTCGCCGCATTCTCCTCCTACTCATGTCTGAGCTCGGGCGAAGAATCCGGAACGGAGCTCGCGTGGATGATTTCCATGCCCGAGGGAGCCGTTGCCACCTTCACACTGCACAGCCTGGACCAGGACCTGGACCTCTTTATCGTGGAGGGAGACAACGACGACTGCAGTGCACAGAGTTGCCTGGACGCCTCCATCGAGGGAGGACTGACCGACGAGGTCCTCACCTATACAGTCACATCCCAGACCGCCTACCTCATTGCCGAGTCCTATCAGTTCCCGGGCCGCTTCACCCTGACCGTAGACTGTGACCTGCCCCCGGAGAATTGTGACAACGGCGTCGACGACGACATGAACGGTTTAACGGACTGTAATGATCCCGCCTGCGCTCAGGAGCACCACTGCCTGGTTCCCGACCACGAGACCGTCTGTGACAACGGTCTCGACGACGACGAAGACGGGCTCACGGACTGTGCGGACCCCGACTGCCTGACGGACACGGTCTGCGGCGTCCATACGGAGCTGGCC
>JAHJLU010000553.1 GCA_018821745.1 Myxococcota bacterium
GCTGCTGGGAAAAGAAGCCGGCCTCTTTACCCCCTCGGGGACACAGGCAAATCTCGCGGCGCTCATGGCCCACTGTGAACGGGGAGATGAATATATCGTCGGGCAGCTCGCCCACACCTATAAGTATGAGGGGGGTGGCGCGGCTGTCCTGGGCAGTATTCAGCCCCAGCCCCTGGACTTTGAGGACGACGGCAGCATCGCGCTTGAGAAGATCGCCGCGGTTATCAAGCCCGATAATTACCACTTCGCGGTCACCAGGCTTGTGTGTCTGGAGAACACCCAGTGGGGGAGGGTGCTCCCCATGGAGTATCTGGGCAGCGCCAGAAAATTTACGGCCCAGAGAGGCCTCTCGCTGCACCTGGATGGCGCCCGTCTTTTCAACGCGGCTGTCTACCACCATGTGGATGCTCATGCAATCGCGACCCTTTTTGATTCCGTCTCCATTTGTCTGTCCAAGGGGCTTGGGACGCCCGTGGGGTCCGTACTGGCTGGCAGCACCGAGTTGATCTCCCGTGCAAGGCGCTGGCGGAAAATTCTCGGAGGAGGGATGCGGCAGGCCGGAATGCTCGCGGCGGCGGGGATCTATGCGCTGGAGAACAACATTGAACGGCTCGCGGAGGATCACGAGAACGCCGGGAAGCTGGCGGCAACGCTCGCCGCTATGCCGGGGATGCGTATTAAAGAGAAGTGGCTGCAGACAAACATGGTCTTTGTGGAGATGGACCCGGCGGTCTCCAGCGCACTGGCTGCATGGCTCAAACCCCAGGGTGTGTTGATCCATCCCGGTTCACTGGTCCGGCTGGTGACCCATCTGGATGTCAGTTCGTCCGATATTGACTATGCGGTTTCGATGATTGGCAGGTTCTTCGAAGAAGGGCGTCACCTGAAGAATATGGATGGCAACTCCCCTGATTATTTTCAATAGACAGTGTTGGGGAATGCTGCGGGTTGCCTAGTTGGCGACGCAATAGTCCAGGACGAGTTCACACTGAAGGGAGCAAGCCAGGACCCCGTTCTGCATACCGAAGCTTTCGCAGTCGAGTCCCCTCAGGTTATCTCCCTCGCACTCTTCTCCGGGGTATTGTAAAATACCGTCGCCGCAGCTCCCTGCACAGCCGCTCTGATCAAAGCGGCAGTCATTGCGGCATCCCAGTGTGCCACCATCAACATAGCCCAGGGAGACGCAGTCGAAGCCGTTGAGGTTTGTGCCATCGCATGTCTCGAAACCATCCTGGACGATTGTGTCCCCACAGTAGCCGCTGGCGACACAATCGGACCAGTCTGCGGTGCAGTCCTCGTTGCACACGAGGGCGCCTTCGTAGTAGCCGAAGTCCTCACAGGTGGTGGTGATAAAGTCATCGCCGTCACACTCTTCGAACACGGACTGTTTGCTCCCGTCGCCACAGTAGCCATAGGTTGTGCAGTCCTGCCAGTCCACGGTGCAGTTGTCCGTGCAGACGATATGACCGCCATAGTAACCGAAATCAAGGCAGGTCTGGCCCCCCAGGTTGTAGCCGTCGCACTCCTCCTCGCCCTCGATGACAGAGTCCCCGCACTCTGTGTTGGAGCAGCCGGAAAAATCAAAGGCGCATGCGTTGGTGCACACCAGGGTGCCGCCCCCGGGGTAGCCAAGGGAGAGGCAGGTCTTCTCGTTGAGGTTTGTTCCGTCACAGTATTCGCCCTGTTCTGACTGGACGGTGCCGTCACCGCAAAGCCCCGTTTCCTCGCAGGGGGAGAGGTCAATGGTGCAGTCGGAGCTGCAACGGATCTCGCCCCCGTAGAACCCGCGATCGGTGCAGCTCTCGGAGATGGACTGGGCGCCGTCACACTCCTCACCCTCTTCAAGGATTCCGTTTCCGCAGGGACCATCACTGCCGCTGTCGTCGCAGGCAGGGGTAAGGATCAGGGATGTGATGAAAAAGAACACGGGTAATATGCGCATAATGACCTCCTGGGTTGTTATTTTATGCAAACGAGCTGACATTGCCAGTGAAATTTCCGGTACCGTGTGGAGTCATGGGCGGATTGGTAACCGTGAAATTTTTCCTGGAGGCCGGATTTTTGGGGTAGAAATTTGTGTTTTTTATGCTATTGAACCTGACCGTCCCAAATCAGGGAGGTCATCTTAGGAGGTACCTTTGAAAAACATTTCTTCATTTTTGTCTGTATTCATTCTTCTTTTTGCACTGACCATCTCGGGTTGCAAAGACTCCGACAATGGCAAGGTGACAACTGATCCAGCCGACAGTGAGGCCCCCTTATCCGATGAATCCGCAATCTTTGATGGTGCACCTACCAACGAAGAGCTTCCCGAGGATGGAAAATTTGATGCGGTTTATCCGGCGACCTTTGATCTTATCGA
>JAHJLU010000554.1 GCA_018821745.1 Myxococcota bacterium
ATTCATACAGGTGATGACCATCTCGCCCTTGTGAGACATTGCCTGCCTGGCATTGATGACCAGGTTCTGAATCACCTGGCTGAGTTGGCCGGCGTCCACATCACAGTGCCACAGATCATCGGGTATATTGAACGTACAATGTACCGCGGTCCCGTAGAGCATAAACCTGGCCGAGTCGCGGATGTTGTCAATGATGGTGGTGGACTTCTTGATGGGGTCACCACCCTTGGAGACCGTGAGCAGTTGCTCCGTAATAACCCGGGCACGCAGGGTTGCCTTTCTGGCATCTTTGAGGAGACTCGTGGCGTCCTCACCGGACATCAGATTTATAAAGGCCAACTCGAGGCTCCCGTTGATGGCAGAGAGTAAATTCCGAAAATCATGGGCGATCCCCCCCGCGAGAATCCCGACTGACTCGAGCTTTTCGAGGCGGAACAGAGAGGCAAGAGCCTTCTCCCGCTCCGTAACATCACGGATCACCATGACCACACCGATGATTTCATGGTTTGCATCAAAGATTGGTGCACTACTCTCTTCAATCTTCACACGACGACCGCTTTTTGCCACGAGTATCTTCTTTTCACGCGGGTTATTATCTGCAGGAACAGACAACACGCGTTTCACTGCGTCCGGGCAAGGGGTGTCGCTCTCCTGACACACAATGGATACGATCTCCTCCATCTTTTTCCCGGTTGCCTCCGGGGATAGCCAGCCCGTGAGTTCCTCGGCCACTGGATTCATGAGGACAACACGCCCCTCAAGGTCCGTGGCAATAACTCCTTCAGCTATACTCCCCAGTGTAACAGCCAGCCGCTCCTGCTCCCGGGCCAGAGAATCGTTGGCCAGCTGCAGTTCACTGGTCCTGAGCCTCACCAGCTCCTCGAGGTTGTTGCGATACGCTTCGATCTCGTAATGGATCTTCTGGAATCGGCGGAAGAAGAGGCTGAATGCAAAAACAAGGATGAAGGAGACGGTGTTCACTGAGCCGCTGTATGGCGAGAGCAGTTCCCACCCGCGCGCGTTACCGGAGAGGATCAGGCTCTGCTTTACCAGATGCCCCACGGAGCGGGAAAAGGCGAAGAAGACAATGGCGAGGGTGAGTAGAAAAATATAATGCACAAAGAGGTCATCGGGTTTTTGGCGTGACCACCTGAGGGCAAACCAGAACGCCAGAGCGGCGATTATCAACACCGTCGCCGAGCCTGCCATATCAATGAAGATCATGAAGGAGGGTAAACTCATGTCTGTATGCTCCACCGCTTCAACGCCAGGAGCAAAAAGATCAGCGCGGGAATCAGGATCAGATGCTCAAAACCAATAACGCATACGTATATTTCTGCCACCCTATTAATCACATTATGGAATCTTGCCCCATCGGCGACGATGTTGTGCCCCGACGGATTCCCTCCCCCACCAAGTGCGTGGGCCAGGAACACAAAAAGACTCCATCCGCTGAGGAGCCACAAAAATGTCCGAAAGGCCGACCACCCTCCACCCTGGTATTTCTTTTGATGGACCATCCATAACATCTGCAGCATCCCTGCGAGCAACAGCAAATGGCCTATCTGATGGGAGACAATGCCCTCGGAGCCTCCATGTGCCTGCACCGCCCCGGCAGGCGATGCGACACAAAAGCAGGTCCCAAATGCCAGTAATGCCACAAGCCTTCGCTTCATGGAACCATGTGAAAATCCTGCCATGGTCAACTCCCATTCCCGAATCACACGGAGCTGCAGCCCTTTGGGGAAAACACCACAACGCAACAAGATTCATCCCCGGGTCGTCTTTATCTTTACCTTTTTTAATACTCTCTGAACGCCCCCTTGTCAATCCTCAGATTCGGGGGAAAGCCATAAATTACATATACATATATTAATTACACAAGACAACCCCAGTGTTCGCAACACCGGGCATAGCTTTGGCGATGTAGGCACTCTGACCAAAAAGCGATGGGGAAAAAAGATGGCGTTCCCCTTTTCATCGGTGGTCAGAGATCGGTCTCTCCATGTTTGAACCAAATTGTTGGAGGAGAGAAAGCCCATATTTACTTCCCCGGGGTTATGCGTCTGCCAACGCTTGTGGAATTTACCGCATTTTATCTTGGATTTTCAGCGTCAACTGGAGCGGCAGGGGAATCAGGCGGGGGTGAGCTCGGGGGAGGAGGCGCGGTCGGGATTTTTTGAGGGAGATTTGCTTTTCCCGGGGGCTTTTCGGGGCTTGTCTTCTTTGCCTGCGGGGACTTCGGCGGGGACTTCAGCGGGTTCCTCCTCGGGCTCCTCTTCCGTTTCTGTTTCCAGCTCCTCTTCGGGCTCTTCTTCCTTCTCTTCCTGCTCTACCTCAATGGGCTGCGGGTCCTGGGGAGTTTTGGGGAGCAGGATGAACATCCCCACACCCACTGCGAACATAAGGAAGGCCAGGTACTGCGCCGGAGTGAGGCCCAGGTACCGGCGGTCCGCCGTGCGCAGAAAGTCCAGGGCAAAGCGCATGGGTGCGTACATGACGAAGAGCAGGGCCGTGGTAAAGCCCGCGAACTTTCTGCCCTTGCGGTTCAACAGATAAAAGGCCCCCACAATGATGAACGTGTAGAGAAACTCGTAGAGGCCCAGGTCGTGGCGACCGGGGAGATTGTTCACGTTGTAGAACTGATCCAGGTGATTGACGGGCCAGCGCACCGAGAACCAGGAGTCGGTGAAGTATCCCGGGTGGTCGTGGGCGTAGGAACACCCCAGCCGCCCGAAGAGCCAGGCGTGAACGCCGCCCCACATGAGGACGTCGAGGTAGGGCAGGAGCTTCTGTCTGCGGTAACGCAAATAGAGCATGACGGCCAGAAGCAGCCCGATCATTCCCCCGAAGGAGGCGATTCCGTCCCAGAACCGAATAAGAATCAGCGGATCCCGGGCGATACGGTGTGGCTGATAGGCGAGGATCTCGAAGAGATGGGAACCCACAAAGATGCCCACCACCACCCAGGTGAGCAGCTCCGAGGTGTAGAGTGTGTTGACCCCCACCTTGAAGGCCCGCGCCTGGGTCACATACATGCCGGTCAGAATGGCAAGCCCCACCATGAGGCCGAACATGTGAACCGTGAAAGGACCGACCTTGAAGGGGCCTGCGTCCAGGTAGGGGAAGATGGGGGAGAGGGCGAGGAGGTTGAGTTGTGAGGTGAAGTACATGGGTAATGATCCGCATAACGCCCGCCCGGGAAGAACAGCCCGCCCGGTTATGAAGACGTCGATGGTATGGTTCTAACCACTGACGCAGGAAATAACAATCCTGCGGAAGAAAAATATGGGATGAACGGGTATGGGGTGACCTGGGGTAAACGCCGGACCCGGCGTCAGACGCCTGCCACCTTGTGGACGCTGCTGCTGTCGAAGCGTCGCTTTGCCTTGCCCTGGAACTCTTTTTTTACCTCGTAGACGAAGTTGTCCAGGTTCTCGAGGTCCATGGGTTCCCCGTTGAGAGCGATGGTGAGGGCCGGCATCCCGATGCGCTCCGAGACGTGGAAGTACTGCGCCTCGGCGATCTTGTTTGGCATACACTCCAGTGGGCCTACGGAGACAACACCGTTCACGAGTCCCTCCTGGTATTCGTGGACCGGCCCCCCGAGGGTCAAAATGGCCTCACCCACCAGATCCTGGCGGATATAGGGTTTTGACGCCTCTATGGAGTTGACCGCCTTGGTGCGACGGGGCCACTTGAGCTGCTGCACGCCCATCTCGTACATTCGGTTCAGGACCGAGAGCTGGATGAAGGAGGAGATGGCCCGGGAGAAGAGTCCGGCGTCCGAGGGGAGGCGTCCCCGTGCTATCTCCACACCGTTGATGTGATCCGTGTACTCCAGCCACTCCATGAAGGGGGCGAACTTCACGCCGATCCCGCGCTCTTCCAGGCGTTTAATAATGAAATCGTTGGAGAAGGGGTCCAGCCGCACGTAGATCTCACCCACCACGGAGACCCTGGGAATAACCCGTGACTCCTTGATGGCCGCCATCTCCGAGAAGGCATCCCTGAGCAGCCCGCGCAGGCCGAAGAGGCCACCGGCGATCTCCATGAGGGCGACGGGGAGGGAGGGCGCCGGTGTGGATTCCAGCATGGTCTGGGACTTTTCATAGTAGCGGTTGTATATCTCCTCGGTCTTCCCCTTGATGGACTCCAGGGGCCGTACGTCCAGGAGCGCTTCGTGGAGCATATCTCCAAAGACAAAAGCGGCGAAGGACTTGAGAGCCAGCCCTTTGGGGACACCGGCGAAATAATCAGAGTCGGGCTGGGAGACAACGGAGACCCGCTCCGAGAGCCCCAGATCCTTGAGCACCACCTTGTGGTACATATTGTACATGCCAAAGCGGCAGGGTCCGTTGGCCGTGGGCATGAAGAAGGCGAAGCGCTCTTCGGGGGCGGTCCCTTCGACCCGCTCCAGCAGACTCCCCAAGGTGACCACCGCAGGCAGACACTCCTTGCCGGAGCTGTATTTGCGCCCCAGAGTCAGGGCTTTTTTCCCGGGCATGGGCAGGGACTCGGCCTTGAACCCGTTGCCCCGAAGGGTGGCGGCGATGATGGGCGCGTTCTCTCCCATGCGTGGGAACAGAAGGATGTCATCCCGGCGCTGCACATCGGAGAGGTTGGGGGAGTCGAGCTCGATGAGCTTGAGCTGTTTTCTGGGCCTCGTGAGGGAGCGGTGACCCGCTGTGAGATCGGTCTTCACACAATAGAGAAAGGCCTCCAGGCGGGTTTTGGTCCCCGCGTCGCCGCTGTGACCGTCGGTCTCGATGATGGCGAAGGGTTTCCCGTCCATGATATAACTGAAGAAGTGAAGGTTGAAGGAGTCGGGACCGCAGGAATAGTTGGAACTGAAGACGCCGTAATGGTTCTCGGTCTTTCTGATCTGGTGGGCAGCGCGCAGGTTGATCTGGCTGTATCCCCAGTACACTTCTTTGTAAACAGGGACCTCATCCTCCACGCTGTAGGCGTCCACGGGGATCGCCATGGCCCCCAGCTCCCGCAGGAGGCTGGGCACATTGGAGTTGAGCACGTCGTTGTAAATGGTGTAGGCCCGGCCCAGCACCACGATAACAGGCAGGTCGTGTTCCCGGGCAAAATCGATGGCCCGGCGTCCCAGGTCCGTGACCTGCCGCTCGAAGGCCCGCTGGGCATCGTAGGCAGTGGCATAGGCGTCCAGGACCTGCTGCTTTCGTTCAACGCCAAAACTCTGCGCCACGCGGAAGACGGAGTCGATGAAGAGGCGGGACCGCAGGTTGCCCTCCCCCATGTCAATGACCGGCGTGTGGATCTCTAGACCCTGATGCATGGAGAGCCCCAGCCCCAGAATATCCGCAGAGGCCTGGGAGAGGGGACACACAGTGGAGTAGGGTTCATCGTCCACGCGGGCCAGATCCCGCAGCATGGGCATGAACAGGTGCTCCACCCCCTGCTCTGCCAGCTGGGAGATGATCCCGCCATAGAGCTGCATGGGGGCGCACATGGGAACATTGCTCTCCTCGATGCCACGCTTGAGGTGGCCGTGGTTACCCTTGTGGATCACCACGGGATCAAGGCCCAGCTCACGAAGGAGCGTGGAGAAGAAGGGGAAGAGCCCCTTGAGAACAAACTCTTCGGTGAGCCCCACCCGGGGATTCCCGCGGGGGACAGAGACCCTTGCGATGTAATCGTCCAGCAGGTCCCGGCGCTCTCGGAAAGGATCCGGGGCACGGTCCGGGAGGTTGAATCCACGGCGGTTGCCTTTATCGTAGAGGGAGCAGGAGCCGCCCCACACGAACTTGTTCACCTGTCCGGCGACCTCGACGCCCAACCGGTCAATACGGCACTTGTTGCCCGAACCGCCGCAGCCCACGGTGGACTTGCACACGAAGCTGTCACGGGAGATGAGGCGGGCGCCCGTGAAGGCGTCCATGGAGACCGGGGAGAGCTCGCCCAGGGTGATCTCGGCGCGAGTCAGCAGACTGATACCCAGCGCTCCCACGAGGCCCGGATCGGGAGGAACCACCACGGGGCGTCCCGTCTGCCGTGCTGCGGCCGCAGCGAGCGCTCTGGAAGAGAAGGGCATGCCCTGGCAGAAGATCTTCTTGCCCACGAGGCGGGAACCTTTTACCCGGTTGAGGTAGTTCTGCATAATGGAGTCGTAGATGCCCGCGATGACGGTGTCACGCCCGATGCCACCCCCCAGCGCCTGATCGATGACCTCGGCCATGAAGACGCTGCAGTGCTGGCCCAGGGAGATACCGCCCGGTGCCGCCTCAGCTATGCGCGAGAGGTCCGTCACCGAGGTGACCCCTTGAAACTTGCTGCCCTGCTCCTCGATGAAGGAGCCCGTCCCGGCGCTGCACGCCTCGTTCATGGCGGAGTCAAAGATCTCGCCGTCCGCCAGCCGGATGTATTTGGCGTCCTGGCCGCCGATCTCGAAGATAGTGTCCACCTCGGGATCAAAAAACGTCGCGCCCCGGGCGTGGGCCGCGATCTCGTTGAGGATAAAGACCCGCTCGTCCCCGAAGCAGGACCGCAGCATGGATCCGGTTATCTCCCGGCCCGATCCCGTGGCTCCCATGGCCACCACCTCCATGGAGGGGGAAGTGGCCTTCAAAAATGCCTCTGTAAGGCGCTTGGCAGCGTCAACAGGGTTGCCCTCGGTGCGGGTATAGTGATCCCACAGGGGTACCCCCAGCTCCGCGTCCAGGGCCACCAGCTTGGACCCCGTGGATCCCATGTCGTATCCCAGAATAACACGCCGTGTTCCCGTCATGGCGGGAAGGGGCTGCGCCTCCAGGTACTGCACCCTGTCCAGGTGGGCCGAGAGGGGCGGGAGGATGTCGAAGGGACTCCGGGCCTGACCGGCGAACCACTCTCCCTCCACAAAGGAATCCGGGAGGCGCAGATCGCTGGCGTGGGCCTCATAGGCAGCACCCATGGCCTCGTAGTACAGGGACTCGTCGCCCTCATCCACGGTGAGCTCCATCTGTTTGCTCTCCAAAAACGAACCCAGGTGCTGGATAAACCTTCTGGAGCGGGCCACACCCCCGGCGAGATGCACGTTTGCAGGTGCCAGCGCGGGCTTGATGAGCACCTCCACGTTCTCCGCCACGGCGTCGAAGAGCCCCGCCAGAATTCGCTCACGGGACTCACCCTTGTTGGCCAGGTGGGTCATGTCAGTCTTTAAAATAACGGGGCAGCGACCCGAGAGAGGGGCACCACTGTCCACGGACATGGCCAGGTCGTCGGACTCTTCCACGGTCAGGCCGAAACGTTCGGTCAGCTGCCGCAGGAAGTTCCCGGTTCCCTGGGAGCAGCGTCCGTTCTCCCTGAGGATGTGGCGCTCCCGGTCACGCATCTCTACCACGCTGAAGCCGTGTGCCCCAACGGAGACGAGAGTGGAAGGAATCTCCCGGGGATGAGCCGCCAGAAATCCCGACGCGAGCGCCTTGGGAGTCGGCACCCGCTCCAGGTCCAGAATCCCTGCAAGCCGCCCCGTCACCGCGCCGCCCCTGAAGGATTGAAGGTCCAGTTCCCCGAGCAACCGGGAGAGCAGCTCCCTTGGGTTCTTTTCGTGGGGGATAAATGAACTCAGTGTATAATTTTTTTCAGATCCCGTCACCGAGAGCTCCACAATGCGAACATTCTCAGCGCCAATATCAATACCTATGTATTTGTTTTCTTTCATATTTACTCTCTTTTACGGTGCCTTTCCCAGGCGACCTGCGGTCTGGAACGGTATATCAATAACCAGAAAATAGTCAACCGTCCGGGACCATTATTACCCCTTTTCACATGTAAAATTGTATAGGCAGTTCAATCAATGAGGGCCCATGGGGCTCGGCCACGCCACCACCAGACAAGGAGAACAAGAGTGCAAAGTCCTATAATTCCGTGAATCCTCAGACGCCGTGAAACTCACCTTGACAGGG
>JAHJLU010000555.1 GCA_018821745.1 Myxococcota bacterium
CCTTGAGGGGATTGTGACCATCAAGTCCTCCTCCCAGAGCAACATCTCCCTTGTCAGCGTGGAGTTTGCATACACCAGAAACGTGAAGCAGGCGGCCCTGGACGTCACCAACGCCATAAGCAGAATCCGTACCTCTTTACCCAAGGAGATCAAGGAGCCTCAGGTTCTCACTTTCAGCACCAGTGATCGTCCGGTCATCACCGTGGGAATCACGGCCAAGAGCATCGAGCAGGCCCGTCGTGTGGCAGAAGATGTTGTAGCGAAACGGTTTCAACGAATCCCCGGGGTCGCGGCGGTCGATGTTTTTGGTGGAGCCCGGCGGGCAGTCCTCGTTGAAGTACATCTCCCCCTGATAAAATCCCTGGGGATCCCCCTTGAGCGTATTGTGAAAACCCTCAATACCCATAACGTCAACATCCCCGCCGGGCAGTTACGGCGACAGCGCACTGTCACCAACTTCAGAATCGAGGCCCGCGCCTCATCCCTTGAGCAGCTTCGGGCCTTGCCCCTGCTCCTGCCAGACGGCGGGCGCGTGCTCCTGGGAAGCGTCGCCACTATCACGGAGGGGAGCCTCGATGATGACTCCCGGTTCTCCATCGACGGAAAACGGTACATCGCCCTGCAGGTGTATAAAAGCGAGGAGGCAAATACGGTGAAGGTGGTGGATCTGATAACCGCCGAGGTCAAAAAGCTCAAACAGGAGCTCCCGGCCTTTGAACTCACCGTGGGCGAAGAGAGCGGAAGCTTTACCAAAATCTCTATCGACAATCTTTTCTCTAATATATGGCAGGCGCTCCTGCTTGCCTCCCTCCTGATCTTTCTCTTTATCGGTAGGCTCCGACTCTCCCTTGTTGCCATGATCTCCATGCCCCTCTCCTATGGCATCACCTTCGCCCTCATGAAATTGTCCAACACGGAGTTCAATATGGTCACCCTCTCCGCCATTATCCTGGCCGTGGGGATGGTGGTGGATGCCACGGTGGTCATCCTTGAAAACATCAGCCGCATCATGAGTGAGGAGGATCTGCCCATCGAGGAAGCGGTCATACGCGGGACCGACGAGGTGAGACTCCCTGTCTTTGCGGGCACGGCCACCACGGTCGCCGTTTTGATTCCACTGCTCTTTACGGGAGGGTTCACCGGGAAGACCTTCGCGCCCATGGCGCTGACGCTCCTCTTTGCCTTCTCCTCTTCCGTTGTGGTCGCGCTGGTCCTGGTCCCGGTGCTGGCTGTCTATACGGGCACAAAGATCAGCGCGCTGGATCGGGTGGGGATGTTCATCGCCTCTCCCTTCACCTGGCTCATGGAGAGAGTGCGAATGCTCTATGCCAGGCTGCTTCGGGGAGCACTCAGACAGCGCCTCATCACCGTAGTGATAACCCTCGCCCTCTTTGGCGGGGGCATGTACCTGCTCAAGGGACAGGGCATGGAGACCCTGCCCAAAATGGACTCCGGGGCATTCTTTGTCTCCCTTGAGACGCCCTCGGGGACCTCACTTCTGGAGACACAGCGAGCGGTCCGCGCCGTGGAACAAATTCTGTCCAAAGAACCCGAAGTGCGCATCATTCAGTCACAGATAGGCTTTGAGGAGGGCATGAAGTCTTTCTCTTCCACGGGTGCCAATGGCCCTACCCAGGGATTCATCACCGTGACGCTCACTGATCGCACAAAACGCAAAGAGACCATCTGGGAGATTGAAGCCAGAGTGCGAGGCAAGATAGAGAGAGTCCCCGGGATCCAGGTGTTCACGGTGCGAGAGCAGGGAAACACCGCCAAATCGACCACCCTGGCGCCTGTTATGGTGAGGATCTCCGGTGATGACCCGCTGGTGCTCGTGAAACTGGCCAAAGAGGTGAAACGGCGCCTCTCAGGGGTCCCCTCGCTGATTCAGCCCGTGGAGACATGGCGCATAGATATGGCTCAGACCGTCATCACCGTGGATCGCCTGCGGGCGGAGCAGCTCGGCCTCTCCCCCGAGGGGGTCGCACGCCTTATGACCATGGGACTCACGGGAATAGACGCCACGGAATACTATGGAGACCCCCGGAGTCCCATCCCCATCAACGTGCGATTCGCCAGGGGCACCTCCAGCGGGTTTGAAAACTATCCCCTCTTTGACAGCTCCACGGGGAGTGTGGTGCCACTCTCTTCTGTCATTTCCACGGAGCGGCGCATGACTCGCCCACTGGTCACCCGGGAGAATCAGCAGGCGACCCTTGATGTCACGGCCTTTGTGGAGGGTCGCCCCCTCAGTTTTGTCCTCGCCGATGTCTCCACCGCCCTCGCCGGCATCACTATCCCCCATGGCTATACCGTTGACCTGAGCGGGGAAAAGAAAGACCTCGCAGAATCAAAGAGAGAGCTGGGGGGCGCCTTTCTCATCGCCCTGTTGGCCGTGTACCTGCTGCTCGTGGGGCAGCTCCGTTCATTTTTACACCCCCTCACGATCATGATGTCTATCCCGTTGAGCCTCAGCGGTGTAGCGCTTGCCCTGTATCTCACGAGCAAACCCATCTCCATGCCCGTAATGGTTGGTCTGATTCTCCTGGTGGGAACAGTAGTGAATAACGCAATCATCCTCATTGAGTTCATCCGAGAGGCCCGTGACACAGGGACTCAACGAACAGAGGCTCTCATGGAGGCGGTCTCACTCAGGTTCCGTCCGATCATGATGACCTCCCTCTCCACCATCGTCGGAATGATTCCCCTGGCGGGGGAGTGGGCCTTGGGCTCGGAGCGCTTCGCTCCGCTGGCAATTGCGGTCATCGGCGGCATGAGCGCGGCGACCATGCTCACCCTGGTGTTCATCCCCGTTCTTTACTCCATCTTCGATGACCTGGCCGCGATCCCCAAAAAACTCAGGAAGCAGGTCCCCTGACTCCATCGCCGTTGATCCCGTCACCGCACCCTCAAAACGAAGCCACTCCTCCTGGCCGGAAATGCTATCCCTGCTCAATACAGCAAAGTGAGAACGAATGTCTCCAACCTCAAACGTATTGCCACTGTTATCAATATTTTCCAGATATCTGCGAAATGGTCGCCGCTCTAAGACCCGCAGCGCTGCAGAAGTGCCGGGGGCCTTCCGGGTCAGTGCCCGAAAATGCGTGCCTTTGTGGCCTGTCCGATGTGCTGAATATCACTGATAACAACATACAGTGCGGGCACAATCCCAAGGGTGATAAAGGTGGCGAAGAGGATCCCAAAACCAAGGGACAGAGCCATGGGGATCATAAAGCGGGCGGAACGA
>JAHJLU010000047.1 GCA_018821745.1 Myxococcota bacterium
CGGTACAAAGTTTTCCCCCTCTTTTATGGGGGCGGGAAAAAAGCGGCCTGGGATCCCTGGTCCAACTGGTACATGGGGCTGTGGCTCGGGTTCTCCACCCTGGGTCCCGCGAAGACCGATATCACGGCCTATCTCTCCTGGCAGACGGAACTGTTCCCCCTCTCGGGGACCGCCTCCACGGGATACAGCTCTCCCTTGTGGGGGCTCTCCGGTGATCAGTATCGCCAGGACAACCTTCTCGGGGCTGCACTTTCCCTGAGCAGATCATTTTTGAAGGGGAATATCCGGGCCTCCATCACCGCCCGGTACACGAAGAACCAATCCAACGCCCAATACTTTGACTACGACCGGTTTTCCCTGGTGTTCAGCGTCTCGGGAAAACTCGACCGAGATTGGGAGAAGCCATGATGTTTCCCACCCTGTTCCTCATTTGTTTTCTGGGTACGGGTCCCGTTGCCCCTTTGGATGTCACGCCTGTGGTCTCCACGGGGGCTCCAACCATCAGCCGGAGCTCCTCCTCCGTCATGATCACCACCGGGGAGAAGGAGACCATCAAGGTCCTCCTGGGGGAAAAAACCGTGCTGACCCTCTGGGAGTCCACCATGGTCTCGTGGAAATCGGGGAGAACGCTGCTGTTACTCAAGGGAACCATTGAAATTGCTGTTGCGTCGGGAGAGAACACGACGCTGTCCCACGAGGGGCTCCTCTTCTCCCTCCCCCGGGGGATCCACAGGCTCAGCGTCAGCCCCGTAAAAACCATGATCTTCACCGAGACCCCCTCGCTCGTTTCCTCCAAGGAGGGGGAAAAGCCCACTGCTGCAGAGACGGTGGTGATTCCGAGAAAGCTCCACCTGGCCAGGGACCTGTGTCTGCTTGTGGGAAAACTCACCTTGAGCGGAACAGAAAAATGGTGCCACCAGAAGAAATGCCTCAAGGTACCCGCTCAGGGTTCCTGCCTGCTTGGGAAAAAGCACCTGGAGGAAAACTCGGCCCCCCTCTTTCTGCCTCCCCTCTTGACCGTTCGGACACCCCTTGATTTTATCGCGCTGCTGCCCGTACTCTCCCGTACTCTTCAGGGTGGCCCGGGCAAGGCGTCCTCCTCAGATACCTCGGTGGGTGGTCAGGGGGGCTCCATGTGCCTCGACTCCACCTCCGGCAGCGGCTCTGCCGGCGATGTGGGTCAGAGTAATCAGCAGACGGTGAAACCCTTGCCTTATACCCGTCTGACTTTACGGATTGTGTTTAGGTGATTGAATGAAAACACTCATTGTATGTGCGGTTTTCCTGTTCTCTTTAACCGGGTGCTTTGTGGAAGGGATTGGTCAGGGAGAGGAAACGAACCTCAGCCTGGAGCTTGTTGTACCCGTGAGCAAGGTGAGTCTCGAGACGACACCCCTGTTTGTCATGGCCTGTATCAGCGCGGAAGATCTGGCGGAGCCGGTCTGTGAAACATACAATGGTGAGGTTTACAGTGAATCCGAAGAGAGTTACGAGGGTTCGCTGGTTCTCAAGGTGGTCTCCGGGGAGCGACGGACCCTGAGCGTCACCCTCTTTTACGCCACGGCCCAGGGGGTCCTCAGTTATGACTATTACTACCCCGCGCTGACTCTTGATCCCGGGGATCAGACGCTGACAGCGCAGTTGAACCTCACCCCCACCTTCACCCTCGAGGCCATCATCTCCGGGGAGTCCCTCCTCCCAACAGCTCTTGTTCCCGTGGACATCCTCACGGGGGTCACTTTCCCGGCGGTGGATCTCTCGGTAGATGCCTTCGGAAATTCGGTGATCACCATTGAGCACCTCCCCCAGGGTCGGTTCTTCTACCTGGTTCCCGTTGGTGAGACAACGCCCTACCGCTTCTGCCCCATCTATTCGGGACAGGGCGGCGTCCTCCAGAAAACGATTAACATCGACGATGAATCCTGTTAACAATGCTCTACCGCAAGGGCGGTGTCTCTTTTTCTGCGATCCGTTATACGCTTATTTGGGAGAGCATGCATGGAACTGGATTGGAAACGATTGAAAAAGCGGGGAGGCAAGCTGTTCATGGAGTTGCTCCAGGATTCCCGCTACACGCTCCTTTATGATCATCGGCTGCCCACAGTGTATGAGCGCATGGTGGCTGTCAAAAACGCCACCACCGGAGGGATGATCCGGCTGGAAGCATCCAGTGTGTGTCAACTGAGGTGTCCCGCGTGCAGTACGGCACGGGGGAAAAACCGCCGCGGCGTCATCGGCTGGGGATTCCTGAAGTTTGCTGATTTTGCCAAATTCATTGAGGAAAATCCGCAGGTAAAGACCATTGAGATCTCCAACTGGGGAGAGGTATTTCTCAATCCGGAGTTGGACGCTATTATTCAATTTGCCTACGAAAAGGGAGTCTATCTCAAGGCCGCCAACGGGGTAAATCTCAACACGGTCTCCCATGCAACACTGGAAAATCTGGTGAAGTACCAGTTCAGACATCTGAGTGTTTCCATCGATGGGGGGAGCCACGAAACCTACCGGCTCTACCGGCGCAAGGGCAGCTTCAACCGGGTCATCAGAAATATTAAGACAATCAATTACTTCAAAGAAAAATATCAGAGCCCCTTTCCCAAGCTCAATTGGCAGTTTGTCATCTTCGGACACAACGAGCATGAGCTGCCCCTGGCGCGGGAGCTGGCGCGGGAGCTTAATATGGAGTTTCGTCCCAAGCTCAACCACACCCCGGAACACTCTCCCATTATGGACAAAGAGTTTGTGCGCAAGGAGGGGGGGTTCAAGGTGGCTTCCCGGGACGAGTTTGCCTCGGTCAAGCGGCGGGCCTATTCCAGACCCTGCACCCAACTGTGGGATTCTCCCCAGATCAACTGGGACGGGAAACTCCTTGGCTGCTGTGTGAATAAATTTGGCGATTTCGGCAATGTCTTTGAGGATGGCCTGAATAACACGTTGAACTCCGAGAAATATCAATACGCCCAAAAGATGGTGCTGGGGCTCGCCCCTCAACGGGACGACATTCCCTGCATCCGGTGCAAAGTGTACCGTACCCAGATCGCCGGTCACACAATGGAGGAGCCACGGGCGAGGGAGAAGTTACTGGCTCTGGTTCAAATCGGTTGCCACATCAAGGACAAGATCACCGAACTGGTCCGCGGGGGCTGAGTGCGCCTCTGCCCGGGCCGCCCCCGGTGCGGGACGGCACCCGAAATTCCAACCCGAAAACCCTTCTATCACCAGGAGTTATCAATGAAAAAATCTGTCATTATCACCGTTACCATTTTAGCCTTGGCCTTTGTGGGTGGCTTATCCACGGGCTGCAAGAAAAAAGCCTGCGAGGGAGGCAAAAAGGCGGGGGCATTACAGGCCAGCGCTCAAAAAGAGCTGGGCGTCGAGCCCTCCGTGAGCGTCTCCATCAATCTCAAATCCATGAGGAAGAGCAAACTTTACAGCACGTTCAAAGATAGAATAGCCAAGAAGAATCTTGGCGATTCCGCCTGCGGAAAAGAGATGATGGACACCGCCGACAGTCTGGCGGTAGTTGCCCACTCCCCCAATGGTTTCAAAGGGGACGGCAAAGACGATATCATGGTCGCTGTGCTCAGGGGAATGGACGCCGACAAGGCCATGGCCTGCATTAAAAAATCGCCCGAGCTCAAGATTTCCCAGGAGAAGGTGAACGGCAAGACCTTTGATGCCTTTGAGTCCGACTCAAAAAAAATGTACCTGTTCAAGGCCGATGCCACGGCGATCGTGATTGCCAGTGAGGCCGCGGTAAAAAAACTGGTCCCCGGCAAAGGGACGCTGGGCCGCGGCGAC
>JAHJLU010000556.1 GCA_018821745.1 Myxococcota bacterium
ATTTATTGCCAGGCTCGACACATCCGGCGCCTTCCTGTGGGCGGTCAATGCCGGCGGGGACATGCAGAACCGGGGTATCAGTATTGCAACTGACAGCGCGGGCAATTCATACGTGACCGGGAACTTTCAGGGGACAGCGAATTTCGGGCCGCACAATCTTGTGAGTGTTGGCGGCGAAGACGTGTTTGTGAGCAAAGTCGATCCCACTGGCGACTTCCTGTGGGCCACACAGGGTGGTGGAGGCTCGGGTGACACCGGGTACGGCATTACTTTAGACAGTATCGGCAATATTTTTGTGACGGGGAATTTCATTGGCACCGCTTCTTTTGGCACTGCGGTGCTGACGAGCCCCGGGGGATACGACGCCATGGTTTTGAAGATCGATAATGATGGCAACTGGCTTGGTGCTGCACGCGCCGGGGGAGTGAATGATTGTTATGGCTATTCCGTTGCTGTTGATGGCAACGACAATGTTTACACGGTGGGGAATTTCCTTGGGACCGCCGATTTCGGTGGGACGATCCTCACTTCGGCAGCGAGCTGGGAAGTGTTCCTCGCTAAAAATCTTCTCCAATAAAATTCTGACACAACTACATGGGTTGCATTTTTATCAAGCCCGGTGATTTCACCCGCTCCATCCAATTTCCCTTCTCAAACTGTTTTTTTATCGGCCTTCCCTTTGCAGTTGGTCAGCAGCATAAGAATAAACAAATTCTCAACGCATATCCCATTCTCCCTGGAGTTGATCTCACGTGAACAATTTCGACCCGAGTCTGGCCGCATGTCTATGCATTAAAGGGTTCCGCGGTACGCAATGAGAGCGGGGGGTGGATTATTTGAAGGTGTAGCGGATGGTTCCGGCGAGGACGAAATAGTCCAGGGAGTCGAAGTCGTCCCAGTCGTTTTTGTAGAAGGAGAAGGCGACGCCAGCGTGGAGCTGGGGCCCAATGGATTTCTCCACCCCCACCCCCATGACCAGGTAGGAGTTGTCGTCGCTGTGCTTCTCCGATATATCATAGCTGGACGCGGTCGCTTCGACATCACCGTCTCCCACGCCGAGCCCCGCGAAGACGTAGGGCCGAAATTCTGATGAGATGGGGAAATGGAACCGCACTTCGAACCCCGCAGCCCAGGCGGAACCCTCCAGATCAATTTTCACGCCGTTGCCCATGTAGTCCTCGGTCCGATCCCCCCACATCTTGAAATACTGCCACGAGAACCCCACGGAGAAGACCTGGTTCAGTCGGTAGAGGCCCTTGAACCCAGCGGTCACTCCGCCCCAGATGCCGTCGCAGTAGTCGTCATCACCTTTGCAGCCGTTGTAGCCCAGGTTCCCCTCGATGGAGAAGTTTTTCATGGAGGCACTGGAGTCGGCAGCTCCCGGGGAAGCGGGCGTCTGGGCCCGGGCAGGTCTCAAGGGGGCGAGGGAGAAGGTACAGATACCGATAATGAAAATGACAGCGCGCATGGTCGTCTCCTTTTTGAAAGGTATAATATTTCGCCACACAATACTCCAGATTTCCCGCGGGTCAAAGGGGGAGATGAAAAATCCACTGAGCTGCCGCGGGGTGAAAAATGGGCGCCCGTCTGTGGATGTCGACAGGAGGGGACAAGACGTGTAGAGTATGGTGGACCGATGCTCGAACCACGAAGGTGAATATGAAAAAAACCCACACTGCACTTGTATTTCTCGCTTTTTTTCTCCTGGGCTGTGTCTCTGGGGAGAAGAAGACCCCCGCCACGCCCAAACCCGAACACAAGCGCCCGGTACCCGTGGCACCCGCGTTGCAGCCTCTGGCGGTCACGGGCATCACCCCCGACGCCATCGACGGGTATCTGGCAAAGGCGCCCATGGTGTTTGTGCCCATGAAGACCATCATCGCCGCCCTGCCGGTCATCGGGAAGACCTCCTATACGGCACTCTATATCTCGGGGCAGAAGATGGGGTATTCCTTCGACGGCTGGAAGCTGCGAAAAACAGACGGTAAAACATACCTGGTGGCCAATGAGTCTTTTCATATGGAGATGAAGCGGGGCGCAGACGTCAAGAAGATGCACTGGGAGATGGAGCGAATCTACGAGGGGTGGGGCGCCGGGGTGTTGCTCAAGACCGTGAAGACCGAGAAGACCGAGAGGGAGGTCAAGTTGACCAGCCTCACGAGGACCGCTGCCGGTGAGTATCGGTACCACAAGGAGAGTGCGCTGCTGTCAAACCCCGGTGAGGGGACCAGGAAGACCATCGTCATCAAGGGGACCCCCGAGCGGCTCACCCGCAGCTCGCTGGCGGTTATGGCGCTGGTGGCGGCGAAACCGGTGAAGGGGCACCGCATCTGGAAGGTGGAGAAGTTCGACATGGACTCCGGTGAGGCCTCCAGCGATGTGGTCACCCTTTACGGTCCGGGGAAGGCCACATTCAGCGGACGCACTTATAATGGCTACAGGGGATCGGTCATCTCCCAGAAGCCCCACATGGCCATGAACGCCTTCTTCTCCAGGGAGGGATATCTGCTCCGCGGGAGCGTGGGGATAATCGAGATCCGCGTGGTCTCCAAAGAAGAGGCCATGAAGGTCGGCGGGCTCTTTGACATTATGCTCAAGACCTATTTCCCCACCAAAATATCCACCATCAAGCCCTCCACACGCCAGCTGCGCATCAGCTTTGCCGGCTCTTTCCCCCGGGGGCTCCGGTTCCTCAACACCGACCGGTACAAAATCACCTATGGCAAGGGTGAGACCTTCTCCCTGATCCTCTCCCTGGACGATGTGAGCAAGGCCACCAACGCCGTGCCCCCGAAGAAGCTCGCCCCATTCCTCAAGTCGACCACGGAGATCGAGAGCGACCACCCCTTCATCCGGGCTCTGGCCCTCAAGGCGGTGGCGGGGGCCAAGACGCGGCCACAACAGGTGGCACGCCTGGTGGCATTCGTGTACAAATACATCCGCAAGAGCATGAACCACGACCTCTCCTCGGCCCTTCTGGTGGCCAAGGCGCGGATTGGGGACTGCACGGAGCACACGCTGCTCTTCACCGCCCTCGCGCGTTCCCTTGGGATTCCCGCCCGGCAGGTGGGGGGGATCGGGATTGTGTCCGCGGGGAGCGGCCATATCTTCGGATATCATGCCTGGCCCCAGGTGTGGCTGGGTCGCTGGATTGACGTGGATCCCACCTGGGGACAGTATCCGGCTGACGTCTCCCATATCATGATGGGTGAAGACAACGATCTTCGGTGGATCCAGCTCATCGGCCGCCTGAAGATCCTCTCCAGCAAAGTAACCCAATAATAAAATCAAGTATTATTCGGGTGTTATAAGAAAATAATCGGTGAGCGCGCCAAGAATATCGGTAAAAACAGGTGAAAAAGGGGACACTTCAGCGTATAGTGCCAAGCTGAAAGGATGAAACTCAACCGGGACCCGAAAAGCAGCGCACCATCCATGCCACTTTCGCCGGTGTTTCCCATAAAGGTATATCGCATGAAAAATTTAAAATATTCTCTGCTTATCCTTATCTCTGCCTGGGGGCTGTTCGCGCTGGGTGCGTGCAAGCCCAAACAGACAGACCCCTCCAAGCTCACCATGACCAGCCCCAAGGGCAAGACAACCGTCGACCCCTTCACGGGACTCGAGATCATGGTGGAGACCGCCGAAGACAAAAAGTTCAAGCTGTATCAGGGGCCCGAGCCCCCGAGGCAAGTCACCGAGAAGATGTCGGCCTTTCCCGTTCCCCCCAAAACAGACATGGAGCGGCGGGATTACGGTCCCCTCGAGGTGCTCAGAGCCCATCCCCTGGGGAAGGTGCAGAACATGGGGGCCCTCACCATCAGTTTCAACCAGCCCATGATTCCCCTGACGGATCTGGAGCAGGAGAAGAACCAGTCCATCCCCTTCAGCATCGATCCCAAGCCCCAGGGTGCCTACAAGTGGCTGGGAACCTCCGTGGTGGCCTTTGAGCCCGACCGGCGCTTTCCCTTTGCGACCCGCTACGTGGTGAAGATCCCCGCGGGGACTAAATCCGCCGTGGGGGGTGTCCTCAAGGAGGCCCGGCAGTTTGTTTTCGAGACCCCGCGGGTTACGCTCCACAGCTCCCTCCCTTATGGTTCTCAGAGCCATGTGATTCCCGAGACGGCCATCGTTCTCATCTTTGATCAGCACATTGATCCCACCCACATCGCCTCAAAAACCACCATCACCCAGGGGGTCCAGGAGATCCCCTTCACGCTGGTTCCCAAAGAGAAGTGGAAAGATGTGAAACCCTGGGGCAAGCAGTCCAAAAACTGGAAGGCGGATCGCACGGTGGTGCTCCAGCCCAAGGCCGAACTGAAAAAGGACACCAGTTATCTGGTGACCCTCAAGCGCGGTATCCG
>JAHJLU010000557.1 GCA_018821745.1 Myxococcota bacterium
CATGGTCTGGGTACTCTTTCAGAACATGATCAACGCCCCCGCGACCACCGAGACCATGGCCCGGCGCAATGCGCGAATCCGAAAACACGGCAAAAAAATGCACAGCGCCCTCGTCTTCCGCCTGGAAAAACGCTGGAGCCCCAAAAAGCTTTCCATGGCCCGCCAGAAAAATCGCCTTATCCAGAAAAAGTCCGCCGCGCTCATTGCCAAACATGGGCTCACAGCAATTTTTTATGGCAACTCGAAGCTGGGTCCCGAGGCCCTGGCCGAGCGCAAAGGCCTTGGAAAAGCCTTTGCGCGCTACCAAAAAGAAAGGCGAGCGCTCATACGCAGCATAGTATCCCTGCCCCAGTTCCATTCCCAGCACTACAGCCTCTGGCTGATTGGCACAACAGGCGCTTCGGGTCAGTTCGCACTGATTTACCCCCATGCTGTCTCGGCCCAGAATTACGCCATCAGAAACCTGCTCCCCAAGATTCTCACCCCTGCAAAATAGCGAAATGCCTGCGGCTGAACCTCCAACCCTTCATTTGCCAACCTCATACGATAGGTCACGGCGTCAAGAGACAGAGATAGAACCGGCTGTACGTTCTGCGCAGGTTGGTTTTCTCTTTACATCTGCATTTGAAATGCCATTATTCCAGTAAAATGCATGGCAACTGATATTGGAAATTTAACGGAGGACGGGAAAATGAAGGACAATATTGACGAGAATCAAGCGGCAGCAAAACCTGCACTGTTTGATTATATATGGCGGATTTTCTGGCTGGTGACATCGCTCTTTTTAGTTGTCATGCTCCCATACGCCATCTTTGTATCCAAACAGGATCAGGACACTCTTGACAAGAAGGGAAAAACGGCGATGGGAGTGGTGACGGGGAGGCCATGCCGAACCATGTCAGGGGATGGAGAACGACAGCGGTGCAGCACAGTGGTTAAATTCAAGGTCCCTGATGGACGTGTTTTTTCCTTTACCGATCCACGAAATATAAAAGTGGCGGTTGGAAACACCGTAAAGGTGAAATATATTTTGAAGGGCAACTCAGTCTATGATGCCCAGATCGTGTTAAAGAGCGGCAAGAAGGTCAATCTGATATTGTGGGGCGTTCTCGGCATCTTGGCGCTGCTGTTTGGGGGCATTGCCATTGTTTGCATCCGCAGCCTCTACCACATGAAAAAGGGGACCTGGAAAGGGTGATTGATTTTCCCAGTTAATCCCGCCTGATTTTGCTCAATCTCTCTCATCTGTGGGCTCGAGGGATTTCACTGGATCGTGTCCCAGCGGAGACATTGGTTGGGGGAGTCGTCGGCAAGGTAGCCATAGTAGCGGGCCATCCAGTATGCGATGAGATAATCCACGCCGGAGTAGAGAAAGTTTGGGGTGCCGGGATCCGTGAGGGTCCATGGGTTGCGCTCCCACATGAAGGTGGAGGGAACGCGCTTGTCCACGTCGATGGCCGTAGCTGAGAGGCCGCTGCAGGAGGGGTCCTCGGTGTACTCGGCGGTGTTGTCCACGGGGTGGGCAGTGTTTGGGGCTTGGGGGAAGAGCCGCAGTTGGTCCAGGTGGGAGGAGATGATCGGTGCCGTATTGTCCGATGCGGCGGCCTGGGATGCGTATATGAGGGCAAAGAAGACGTTCTTGTGGTCAGCGACTTCCGGCCACATGGCGTCGCGCAGGAAGGCCGTCTGAAGGCGATCTTTGCGCACGGGATCTGTCTCAAGGCGGACCCAGTTCCACGCTGGCTCGAAGGCGATGTTGAAACCGTGATAGCTCGAGCCGCAGGTGTTTGTGTCGGACCACTCTGTGGCCCAGCCTACCCAGTCCTCCACGCGCTCTTCGTAGTGTGCAAGGATCGCCGCGCGGCGGGCGGCGTAGCTCGGAACACCCTCGGTAACCTGGAGCGCCACGGCAAACATGGAGCCCAACTGGATGGCCTGGCTTCGGAAGTAGATGGGGGGCAACGACCCGAGGAGCGGGACACCGCCCAGAAACTCCATGGGGTCGGGCCAGAAGATGAGGAGGCCCGCCGTGGTCAGTTCGAAGGGGCTCGTGGAAATCTCAATGCGGGGCTTGCCATTGGTCGTCTCGTCGTCGGTGTAAACGCAGTGACCCAGCTCTGTGCTCCATGGCACGGCGATCCCGTCAATGACGAAATCCACGGCACGGGTCTCGAAGGTCATGAGGCGCTCCACGAAGGTGACCACGTTGGCGCGTATCAACTCCTTGAGCGCCTCGTCGTCGGTGGCTTCGTAGGCGAAAGAGTGGCCGAGCATGGTGCCCTGATACTGGTCGCGGCTGACGTTTCCCTTCCAGTGCCAGGTGTTCCCCTCGAAGGAGACGTTCAGGTGGTTTTCGGGGTTTGCGGCATCGAAGATGGCGAGGACCGGAGCCGCGCTCGAGGCCAGTGCTGCGTAACGGGCCAGGTAACCCTGATCCCCTGAGATGCGCCACCAGCGATCCATGGTCCGAACCAGGGTGTCCAGCTGGGCCGCAGCGTCAGGGGAGCCCGTGGTCATATAGCGGAGCGCCTCGGCGGCGAGGAAGGTCCCCGTCCAGATGGGAGAGTCCCTGGTGCCCCCGTAACCCGCGACCTGGGTGTAGGTGTCGTCTGTGAACCAGGCCCGCATCACACCTCCCTCGGGCATGAGCCTGGAGCGCAGCCACGAAGAGTAGTCCCGAGACCGGTTGTGCATGTGTCCGTCCCCGGTTTCCACAGTGTCGACCCAGGCCATGGTTGCCGCGTCCCACAGGCGACAGACGCGCCCGGATTCCTGGGACCCCATGAGGCACTCGTCTACGCAGGGACCGGCCCCCAGCAATTCATCGCCGGTTGCGGCGGTGCATTCGGGATCCTGGTCGTCGATAAAGCCGTCGCCGTCGTTGTCAAGACCGTCGTTGCAGCCCGTGGTACCAAGCCCGATCTCTTCACCCCCCGTGGCACAGTCGGGGTCGTTCCCGTCGATCCACCCGTCGCCGTCGTTGTCCAGACCATCGGAGCACGGTGTGGGCGGATCCCCGCAGGGCGGGTTTACACACAGGCATTCGGTGGCGTCGTGGGTGACGCACAGCTCACCCTCACCGCAGGGCGGACTGCACACGTTGTCCATGCAGTTCACGCCCTCACAGTGCTGCCCCTGAAGACACGCAGGGTCGCACACCCGCGGGACGCACACTCCGTCCACGCAGTCCTGGTCTGCTGAGCAGGCCGGCTCACAGACCAGATTATGGTCCGACGGTTCGTCATCACAGGAGGCCATTACGAAAAGGACTGAAAAAAGGAAAATTCTCAGAGCATACATGGCTGATCACCCCCGGGTTTGTTCACATATTGAAGAAAGAATAGAGGATTTCACGGTGGTTGTGTATCTATTTTTTGCCGACAGGGTTGATAAACTGGAGATCAAGCCCCCCCGGGTAGAAGTAGGAGGTGTAGGCGGCGTGGCCGTAAACCTCAATGCCGAAGGTGATGCTGGGGCTGGAGGCGGAGATCTTGTGGGCCCCGCCAGTGCCTGTGTTGGTCACCTCGACGCGCGCCACGCCGTACCCGTTGGTGCCGATGGGTTCGAAGGTGGACCAGGGAATAACCTGGGCGTCGAGGGTGATGCTCTCCGAGGAGTCCGTCTGGATTATGGCGGTGACGTTTACAAAGTTCCGGGACATGGAGACTGGTGTCGTGAAGGTGTACTCCGAGCGGTACTGCGCCGCGGGAACCACGAGCCCGAAGGCGGGATCGCCCATGGCGTCGTAAGAGTCCGTCCAGTAGTTCTGTCCCACCATGAACTTGCCCACCATGATGGCCCCGTCGGCGACGATGGAGAAGTGCTGGTCCGCTGGAGCGAGGAACTCAATGAACTGACCCCGGTTCAGGGTCACGGCGTTCTCCACGGAGGGGGTGAAGGTGATGGAGACGTTGTCATTGCCTGAGAGGACCCGGATTATGTTGGTCTCATCGGATCCTGCTTCCACCTTCTGGGTTAACCCCACGTGGAACTCCTTGCCCCAGGTCTCCAGAGGAAACATCATCTCCTCCAGGTGGTCGCACGCATAAGAGTTAAAAGGTATGAAGTCGCAGGCGTGGCCGGCCCACACGGCGACGGGGTTGTTGGCCGTAACCTCGGTCCCTGTGAGGTCATAGTTCTTGCCAGGATCGCAGTAGGACGTGTAATTGGAGTCGGGGCCAGTCGTTATGCCGGGGCAGTTCGAGACCGTGATACTCTGATCCGAGAGCAGCTGCAGGACGTCGCCTTTGTTCAACTGGTACGTCATGATCCCCCCGGGGGAGAGGGCAGAGACCCCGTCACCCGCTGCTGTGTAAGCGCTGGATTTCACCTCGACCTGGGTGTTGTCTGCGGTGGCGACCACGACGACGAACCCTGGGCTGGCATAGTCGCTGGTGGAGAACAGCTCGTCAACCTCGGTCACCAGGGTGGGACGTGACATGATGATGTAGTTGGAGGAGAGCACCGCCGTGGGGATGACCAGGGAGGCGTCATTGGTGTAGGAATAGGTGCCCCCCAGCTCATAGTCATAGGGGGTGAACTGATAAACCGTGACGGGGAGCGTC
>JAHJLU010000558.1 GCA_018821745.1 Myxococcota bacterium
ATGAAGGATCAGGTGGATGCCCTGCGGGAGAACGGGGTCAGCGCTGCCTACCTCAACTCCTCGCTCACCGCCGGTGAACGCCGGAAGGTGAACGCCGACCTCCTCTCGGGTACGCTGGACCTCCTCTATGTGGCCCCCGAGCGCCTCATGATGCCCGACTTTCTCGAGCTCCTCGGAGGGCTGACCGTTGCGCTGTTCGCCATCGACGAGGCCCACTGCGTCTCCCAGTGGGGCCACGATTTCCGGCCGGAGTACGTGGCCCTTGGGGGACTCAGGGAGCGGTTCCCCGGTGTGCCCATGGCCGCCTTCACCGCCACGGCTGATCCCCACACCCAGGAGGATATCAAGACCCGGCTCCACCTGACCCACGCCCGGCACTTTGTCTCCTCCTTCGACCGTCCCAACATCCGCTACACCGTGGTCAACAAGAAGAACCCCCAGCGGCAACTGATGCACTTTCTCGACCGGTATCCCCGGGAATCGGGCATCGTCTACTGTCTGAGCCGAAAACGGGTGGAGCAGGTGCGTGACAGCCTCCTCAAGCAGGGGATTGACGCCATGGCCTACCACGCGGGGCTCTCCTCCGCGGAGCGCCAGCGGGTGCAGGAGCGCTTCACCAGCGACGATATCCGGGTCATCGTCGCCACCGTGGCCTTTGGCATGGGCATCGACAAGCCCAACGTGCGCTATGTGGTCCACTACGACATCCCCCATAACGTGGAGAGCTATTACCAGGAGACGGGCCGCGCGGGGCGTGACGGCCTGCCCTCCGAGGCGCTGCTGCTCTTCGGGTTCCAGGATGTGGTCGTCGCCCGGAGCCTCATCGAGCAGAGCGAGAACCCCGAACAGGTGCGCATCAAACTCCACAAGCTCAACGCCATGGTGGGCTTCGCTGAGCCCCTTGGGTGTCGGCGCCGGGCTCTGCTGGCCTACTTCGGCGAAAAAATCGAAAACGACTGCGGGAACTGCGACATGTGCCTGCATCCCCCCCAGAAGGTGGACGCCACCCAGGAGGCGCGCAAGGCCCTCTCCGCGGTGTATCGTCTCAACCAGGGGTTTGGTATGGGGCATGTCATCGATGTGCTCAGGGGCGCCCAGAATCAGCGCATGAAGGATCTGGGCCACGACAGCCTCTCGGTCTATGGCATCGGCACGGATCGCTCCCGGGATTTCTGGGGGGCCCTCATCCGGCAGCTTATCCACAACGGGTATCTGCTCCAGGACGTGGGGGCGTGGTCCGTGCTCAAGTTGACCGACACCTCACGGCCGCTGCTCCGGGGTGAGGTGAGCTTCTCGGTTGTTCAGCGTGAGGAGCTGCCCGCCACAGGGCCCAAGAAGAAGCGCCGTCAAAAGTCCGACGAGGCGGTGGACGGCAGTCTCTTCGAACAGCTTCGTGCCGTGCGCAAGGAGCTGGCGGTGAAATACCGCAAGCCGCCCTTTGTCATCTTCTCCGACGCGACCCTGGTGGAGATGGTGAAATTTCTCCCCACTGACGAGACCGCGTTCCTGGCCATCAGCGGTGTGGGACTCACCAAGCTCAAGCGCTACGGGAAACATTTCCTGCCCGTCATCCGCCAGCACTGCTCAAAAGGCTGACGCTTCACATATAATACCAGTGCAACTGAATTGTATTGAGCGCATCTGGACACTGGGCCATCGGGGTCAATGGGTGTATGGTGGGAGTGTGGCCTGTGTGCACCCGAACCCGGGAGGTAAAAATGCTCAGAGCCCTCATCGCCAGAACACACAATGCCCTGGAGCGCATGGCCTGCAGCCTGGGAGTGGACGCCGGGAACCCGGCCCGGTATCGCCATGACGATGGCCCCTGGCTGAGTCCGGGTTCTTGTGCATCATCGGAAATCACCGTGAGCTGGGTGACCCGCCTGCGGACAACGACGCGGCTGGCCCTGGGGACTGACCCCGGGAGTCTCGTTCCGCACTATTCGCGGGCAATGCCCTCCAAGTATCACCACGCCCGGCTCACGGATCTCACACCGGCGACCACCTATTATTACCGGATCATCTCTCCCTTCGAGGGGGCGAGCACACATTCCTTCACGCTCCCTGCCGAAGGCGCCCGGGACCTTACTTTTTGTATCATCGGCGACATGCAGCCCACGGACCACCAGCAGTTCCTGGTCTCCCGCAGCGTGGCCGAAGGTGTCGCCAGGGAGAATCCCCACCTGGTTGTTCAGCTTGGTGACAGCGTCCACCGGGGGACGGTGCAGGAATACTGGCACTGGATGTGGCAGGCCTGTGAGCCTTTTGCTTCGCGTTTTCCCACCCTGCGCGCCATGGGGAACCACGACTGGGGCTACGATCTGGGAAAGTCCTGGCGCCGATTCTTCCCCATCCCCTTTGTTGATCCAAAAAAATCCTACTATTCTCAACATGTCGGCAATGTCCACGCTGTGTTCCTCGACTGCTATGAGAATGATGAGCGCATGGGATCCCAGCAGCTCTCCTGGCTGAAAGAACAACTCCAGTCGAGCCCCCCCGGGTGCTGGAAGTTCGTGTTTCTCCACGCCTCCATCTTCTCATCGGGGATGGAGAACATGGACTACACGGTGCAGCAGCAGCTCCTGCCACTCTTTGACCGCCACGGGGTGCACGCGGTCTTCTATGGGCATGACCACATCTATGAGCACTATCGTTATGCCTACGGCCAGAATGACAGGGTGTTCAGTCCCGGACACCGGCCCACGGGCCGGCCAATCCACTATTTCCTCTCGGGTGGTGGCGGGGCGCCCCTGGAGGACACCTTCGGCATCCACCACAGACCACTCTCCATGCACCACCGGACCTGGTACTCCCCCCAGAAAGGGGAGTTCGTCCGCGACGAGTGGGCGGTGCGCTCCTGGACTTCCGCACACACGGTGCCAGAGGCACCACAATGCGCGAATCCCGGGGCCCATGTCACGTGTCATATGCCATCGGCCGTGGCACAGGATGATTGCACCCACTTTGGCTTCGAGTACGGGGAAAATGCCTGCCACTACCTCAGGGTGATGATTCAGGGTGAACAGTGCACAGTGAGTGTTCAGTACCCCGACGGCTCCAATGTGTCCGGCCCCAATGGACAATTCCCGCAAGTATGGAAAATATTTCTCTAAAGGTGGGGAATGGGAATTTTTTTGGATGTATTTTTTTTGCGGACAATGGGGGTCAAAAGGGGAATGCTGCAAGCATTTCCGAAAACGGAGCCAGTGGTTCCGTCGCCGGATTGTACGATTCTGGTTGTTCGTGGCCTATTATGGAGTACCATGCTGAAGAGCATTTAACGCCCATGAACAAAGCTCAGTCCCCACCCTCACTATTTTGGAATCTTCTCGCCAGCGGCCTCGCAAAAAGCAGCGATATCGAAGTGGTCCGCAAGGTTATCCTGGTGAACTCCACCACCGTCTTCGGCGGGTTTTTTCTGGCCCTCTTTGCCATCATGAATTTCTCCCGTGGGAACATAATCCTGGGGACAGCCGATGCGGCAATCTGTGGCGTTGCGGTCCTTCTTTTTATTTACCTGCGCCTGACGCGCAACGTCCGGCTGATCTCCATTTGTCTCATATTTGTGGCGGGATCCTTCTTCCTGTTTATTCTGGCCACGGGCCAGGCCGCCCGTGTCACCTTCTCATGGTCATTCGCCTTTCCAGTGATTGCCCTCTTTCTGGCGGGGCTCTCCCGGGGGCTTCCCCTGACTGTGGGCTACATGGGGGTCATGCTGCTCTATTTCTCGGTAGAGCCGCACGTGGCGGCCTTCACCCACTATGCCCCCTCCGTCAAGGTCCGGGTGATGGCGGCCTATATATTGATATCCGTTTTTGTGGTTATCATGGAGGTAAGTCGTAAGAGGCTCTACGTACGTCTGGCCGCCAAACGAAAAGAACTGAAACAGCAGGTCAAGAGTCTGGAACAGGGCAATCTGGAGCAGGAGCGGCTCATCGGTGAGCTCCAGAAGAACCTCTCCGAGGTGAAGACTCTCCAGGGGTTCCTCCCCATCTGCTCCTACTGCAAGAAAATCCGCGACGACGCGGGGTACTGGAGTCAGTTGGAGCACTATCTGGACAACCATACGGACGCCAGCGTCGAGATGGGGATCTGCCCCGAGTGCGCTGTCAAGGGTGCCCCATGATCCCGGGGTCAGGCGCCATCCGCAGACTGGGCTATTTTTTTCGTGGCGGGCCTCCCGATTCC
>JAHJLU010000559.1 GCA_018821745.1 Myxococcota bacterium
TGCTGGGGACGCTCGCCCAGTTTCCGGTGCTGTTCTCCAAAGGTTTCTCGGTCGAATTCCCGGTGCTGTTCTCCGAAGGGCTCTTCACGGGAGTCTCTGCCGGTGCTGCCGGATTCTCGGGTGCGGTTGTTTCAGGCGTCTTTTTCATCAGGCGTTCTGCTCCTTGGCCAGCTCCAGCTCCGTGAGGTGCTGTTTTTTGCGTCGCGCGAGCTTGCGGTCAATGCGGCGCTGGTGGCCGAGTTCGAAGAATGTGTACATGATGGGCACGAAGAAGAGGGTGATGAAGGTGGAGACGATGAGTCCGCCGATGACCACCGTGGCCATGGCGACCCACATCTCGGAGCCTTCGCCCGTGCTCTGGGAGAGGGGGATCATGCCGATGATGGTGGTGATGGTGGTCATGAGCACGGGGCGCAGTCGGCTGGTGCCCCCCTGCATGACCGCCTCGATGACGCCCATGCCGCGGGCCCGCAGAATGTTGATGTAGTCCACGAGCACGATGCCGTTGTTGACCACGATCCCCACGAGCATGATGAGCCCCACGAATGACAACATTGAGAGGGTCTGTCCGCTGATGACAAATGACCACAGCGCTCCCATCATGGCAAAGGGGATGGTGAAGAGAATGATGAAGGGATCCCGCAGGGACTCGAACTGGGCGGCCATGACAAAGTAGACCAGGAGTGCACCCAGGCCCATGGCCAGCATGAGCAGCGAGAAGCTCTCGTTTTGCTCCTCACGGGCGCCGGCGAGCTGGATGGAAAAGCCCTCGGGGGTTTTCACTGTCTTGAGCATGGTCTCCACGTCCTTGGAGACACTGCCCAGATCCCGGCCCATGATCCCGGCGGAGACCTTCACGATGCGCTGCTGGTTCTTTCGCTCAATGGCCACGGGGCCCTGGGACTGCTCCAGGGTGGCGATGTTGCCAAGGTCCACGTAGCCTCCCGCCACGGTGGGAATCTTGAGATACATCAACTTCTTGAGGCTTGAACGGTCCTTGGCGCGCAGCCGCAGGTAGATGTCGTGCTCCTTGCCCGCCTCGCGGAACTTGGAGACCGTGATGCCGTTGAAGGCCGTGCGCACCGTGTTGCCCACGGTGTACATGTTGACTCCCATCATGGCGGCCTTCTCCCGGTCTACCATTACTGCCATCTCCGGGACGCCATCCCGGCGGCTGATCTCCACCTCGATAGTCCCCGGTATTTTCTTCAGTTTCTGCTCAATGGTGGTGGCCAGGGTGGAGGCGACATACTCGTTCTCCCCGTAAATCTCCACGGTGATCGGTTTGCCACCGCCGAAGATCATGCTCTGCATCTGATCCTCGGCGGAGATTTTCACCAGGGCCCCGGGGAAGATGGTGGTGAGGTGTTGCAGACTCTCGGAGACCTCCTTGTTGCTGCGTGCCCGTTTTCGCTTGCTCACCAGGGACATGAAGACCGTGGCGTAGTTGTCGCCCTGCTGCTGGCCGCCGAAGGAGGCGCCGATGGCGCTGTCGGAGCTTTTCCCCCAGGAGGTGAGCATGGCCTGGATCTCGGGAATTGCTTTGTAGAGGCGGGCAGAGAGCTCCCGGGCGTATTTGGCCGTGACCTCTTTCTTGGTCCCCGGCGGCAGCTCGATGCTGGCCTGGAGGAAGCCGTTGTCGTTTTGGGGCATGAACTCTGTTCCCACGTAGGGGACCAGGAGCACCGAGGAGAGGGTGACGGCGACGATGAGGGTGAAGGTGAGGAGCTTGTTGTGTATGGCCACCCCAAGGAGGAATCGATAGCCCGACTCCAGGGCCTTGAAGCCCAGTTCGGATTTTTCATAGAGCCAGCCCAGTACGCCGCGGGGTTTAATCTGCGTGAGCATCAGAGACGCCAGTGTGGGCACCAGCGCCATGGCCACCACCAGAGAGGAGAGGAGGGCGATGGTGATCATGAAGGCGAGCTGGGAGAAGAGGACCCCCACGATGCCCCCGAGGAACACCACGGGGAAGAAGATCACCACCGTGGTGAGGGTGGAGGCCATGATGGCCCCGGAAACCTCGGCCGCTCCCTCAAGCGCAGCTTCCCTGGGGCGCGCACCACGCTCCAGGTGCTGGAAGATGTTCTCCAGCACCACGATCCCGTTGTCCACCACCATGCCGATGGCGATGGAGAGGGAGGTGAGGGAGATCATGTTGATGGTGTACCCCTTGATATACATGAACAGAAAAGTGACGATCATGGAGGTGGGGATGGTGATGGCCATGATAATCCCGCCCCGCAGGTTGCGCAGAAAAAGCAGGATGACCAGGATGACGAAGATACCACCCGTGGTGACCA
>JAHJLU010000560.1 GCA_018821745.1 Myxococcota bacterium
GGGTGAGCCGATCCCCATGGGTCGGACCATGAGCACGTAGAGCGTGACCATTATGGCGGCACGGGTGGTTGAGATTGCGCCCCCCGTGGCATACCAGTAGCCCCAGATAACCGGCACAAGCGCGAAGGCTGTGAAGTGGCGACGCTCAATCCCAAGCCCCATGGGCACCAATCGAAACAGGCCCCCCATGAGGAACCACGCGAGCATTGCCACCACCCCAAGGTGTAAACCGGAGATGGCCAGCAGGTGGGCCAGGCCGAGCTGCACAAAGAGTGTTCGGGTGACACGTGGAGCGCTCCCCCCCAGGGTCATTGCCCTCAGCAGATCCTCTGGAGATTCCCCGGGGTGACGTCGGGTAATGAAAGGTACAGGACCCAGGCGGGGATCCCGGAAAATGAGCCAGGAACCCTTCTCATAGCGCTTCCGGCTCAGTGGGATTCCCCGCAGGTACAGCTTTCGGTTATAGGGCCGACACCTCGCCCCCTGGCAGCGGTTACCGTGTACTCTGAGCACCGTGAGACCGGATGGCGTCTCCCAGGCGGGAGGACTCCCCCGGGGCACCACCATGAAGGTCACAAGAGCCCAAAGGGGAACATTGTCATAGAGTTTTCGGGAGAAACAAAAATAATAAAGAAGGGTCAAAGCGCCCAGCATCAGCAGGCACAGCCAGATGGCCACAAGTTCATTGCAAATCAGACCGAGTATGATACCAAACAGGGAGAGGGACATATTTTCGGTATCGTCCCCACTCCACTTGTGTTGCGCCCATAGCGCCGGAAAATGCAGCATGGATCCCGAAGTCACCACACAAAATCCCCAAAATCCTCCCTTTCTCTTTTATCGGCGTCTCGTGGCATATGTGGTCTACACCATCTGCGGACTGATTTTCATGTGGTCATTTGTGAGCATCACCGTGGAGACCTTCTGGCCCAGCTTTCGGCCGCAGATCCCCCAGGAAGAGAGGGTGCTCTCCCCAGCCGACAAGCCCCAGCCGCCCAAAAGCACGCCCTGATTTTTTTCTTTTCATTTTCTGGTTTTGGATGGGGAACAGCAGAACAAAGGATCGCGTTGAGACAGGAAAACAACCGGGGTCAGGCGGCTATCAGTCTGGAGGAACGATGGTGGTGACCCACCTGGTGTATGAGACTACTACCTCATAGGGGGGATAGTCGAGGGGCTGACCCACCAGGACGATGCGGTTGGAGGAAGCCTTGTAGATAAAGCCGAAGGTAGAGGACCGGAAGATTGCGTCGAATGAGACATCCAGGGGATCTGCCGGATTTTTCCGCTCGATGGCTACAGCCAGGGAGACTGGGATAGGCTTGTGGGCGAGGACGATGGGAGATGCCGCCCCAGCCATATCCTCGATGAGCAGCTCCATGGTGGTGGTGAAGTCATCCTGGCACATGGAGGCGAGGATACCACCCGTGGCGGCAATAACTTCCTGATAGCCATGGGGAGCTGAGGTGCCGCTGGAGTTCTCGGGATCTTCGGAGCAGGCCTCCTGATCGTCGGTGGACAACATAGCCAGACCATAGGCGATGAGATCATTGTCGGAAGCAAACTGGATGTAGGGATCCACCAATGGAGAACAAAGGAGAGGATCCCAGGCGGTGTCGCTCATGTCACCCATGCAGTAATAGACATCGTCGCACTCGGAGTGGTTCCACATGTCGGAGTACCCCTGGCACTGGATCATGACAGATACATTCTGCATGACGCTCATACAGCCCATCATGTCATCAATCATGCAGCCGGAGAAGAACTTACAGTCGTTGGCCCCGGGGATATCGGTGCATAGTTCGTGCTGATCCACCTCGTTGGCCACCTCGTCCGTGAGGAAAAAGATAATCTTGGCGGCCGTGGGCCGGTACTTTATGTTTGAGTCCTGCTCCGCAGGGGAGTGCCGCGTCACCGCGGCCATCATCTGGGTTAGTCCGTACTCGGCGCCGCCATCGGCGGTTTGACTGCCGGCGGGATCCTGCACACAGTTACGGAATTTTTGCGCATCACCGGGGTTGGCCGAGGTGAGCCAGTAATCTCCGGACTGGTTGGTGTCGGTACA
>JAHJLU010000561.1 GCA_018821745.1 Myxococcota bacterium
CACACCCCGAAAGGTCGAGAGTACAGTCTCCCGCGCAGGTGAGCTCCCCGGAGAGATATCCAAGCTCGACACAGCTGTGACCCCCAAGATCATTCTCCTCACACTCCTCGCCGCCGTTCACCACGGTGTCTCCACAGAACCCCCCAAGACACCCCGAGAGGTCGAGCGCGTGGCAGTCCGGTGCGCACCCTGCCTCTCCACCCTGGTGATAGCCCAGACTCTCGCAGGTTTGCCCCGCCAGATTTGTTCCATCACATACCTCGGGTCCGTTGATGATCTGGTCGCCACAGAACTGCTCACAGGTCGACGGATCCAGATTACACTCGTCGTTGCACGAGAGCTCCCCGGCGTAAAAGCCATAGTCTTCGCATGTGGCCAGGCAGGTAACAGCGCTCATGTCAGGACCGTCGCATGTTTCCGCCCCGTTGATTATCAGGTCACCACAGTACCCCCCAAGGCAGGTCGAGGAATCGAGGGTGCAGTCGCTGTTGCAAACCGGGTCACCCCCCTCGTGGAAGCCCAGGCTTATGCAGGTCACTTCTCCCAGATCCGTACCGTCGCATGACTCACCGGGATCGAGCACCCCGTTGCCACAGCTCGCTGCGATACAGCCGGCGGTGTTCAGGGTGCAGTCATCATTGCAGGCCAGGATGCCCCCCTCAGGATACCCCAGACTCTGACAGCTAGCGTCGCCCAGGTCTGTGCCGTCGCACTCCTCCGTGGATTCCATCACACCGTCACCACAGGACGCATTCTGCGCCGTGGTCTTCTGGTCGCAGCCCACCACAAAGAGGGCCACCATGAGCCCTATGAAAACAATACTCTTTCCAGCGAACACTTCTATGATGTGAACCCTCAAATTATCGAAAACGTTGAGGGATTCAACATTGTTCCTTCTGGATTTTGTCGCTCGGAGTCTGGATAATAACGGATAATTCTTCATGGTCGTCTTCTCTTTTTCGGGAGCACCCATCCATCTGTTCTAGTACATTTTCTTTGGTTTTATAATGTCTAAAACCCAACAGCACCGGATTCTTTTCAGGAACCCTGCGCCACCGGGCGCTGATATCCGCCAGAGAAGCTACTCTTCGCCCCCGACGATGTTGCGTCTGATATACATCCGGGCGGGATCGGGCAGATCGGAGTCGGGATTCTCCTCCTCACTGCCGCTCAAAGACAGGAGAGGACTGGTGGACCAACGAAAATTACATGGAAGTATTGAGAATTGCACGAAAGCAGCCGGGCGTCAATGGCGTGCATGCCAGGGGACATTGCGGTTGCAATTGTGCAACTCATGCAATACAATGAGCTAAGGATTTTTCCACAAACCCAAGGAGGAACAATGCGATTCGTAATTTTACTGGTGTCGGGAGCGCTCATCTTCGGTTGCGGCGGGGAGAAGAGCACGGGAAAAACTGTGGGCAAGGGCAATCAGAACGGGCAAACGGCCACCGCACCGAAGCTGCCCGTGAAGGCGGCGCTCAAGAGGGACATGGCGCACATGAAGGCGCTGTGGAGCAAGCTGGAAGGCATCCACAAGGATCTCGACAAAAAAGCCAGCATCCCCATCGCAAATTTGCTGGATCGACACCTGGGGAAGAAGAACCACAAGGTGAAATACAGCGAGCAAGGCCAGTCGCTCTGCTATCTGCTCAAGAGTCCCACTGGCGAACTTCTGGGACTGGTGTTCTCGTTCAAGGCAGACACAATCGTGGAGGGGAACGGGATGCCGACGGATGAGGGCGGTGAAGAGAAAGACAAAGAACCGCCACCGGAGGACTACCAGGAATACAAGTTCTGGAATTCATGGGCGATCACGATCATTCCCCAGACGGCGACCACGGCGGCGAAACTGGAGTTCAACGCCTTCTATCCACCAATACGGGAGAAGCCTGTCTCAATTTTGGCGAAATCGTGGAATGCCCAAGCAACGCTCTTTACCTTCCGGGCCAACGTTGATGAACAGAAGGACTATGAGGACGGCTGCTCCGATTGCTCCGAGGAGGATCGCAAGAAGGACCGGTTCGTGGGCGAGGTGGACTCCTTCATGGTGCTGCACGGCGGCCGACTTTATCCCCTCACCGAGATCAAAGACCCGTGGAGCTACAAGACGGACTACGGCATGTGCATGGAGAGCGTGTTCCACAAGTGGCTCACCGTCCCCGGAGAGGCGAACCCCCTGCTCTATTTCGAGCAGCGATTGGTCAAAGGATACACTTCAGCCAAGGGGAATGAGGAGCCCGTCACCAAACGAGAGTGCCACTACGCCCTGTACCGCGTCACCTTCACCTCGACGAAAAAAGAAAAGAATCTCCAGAGCGTCGATGCGGGAACCATCACCACCTACGGCAAATCCCTCCCGGCCCTCAAGGATTTCCCCAGGAACGTCATCAAGCACGTCGATGCATGCACCTTCATCCCAAAAAAATAATCGTGCCCTCCGTGTGACAAGAGTGGGGTGACCCCAAATTCCCAGTAGCCAGGGAGGCCTTGATGGAGCGGTGTTCGTCATTGTCTTTGGGGTTTCGAAACGGCACGTCTCCAGGTCGCGGCGAAGAGGATGAGGGAAAGGAGCCAGATGATGTGTGCGGGACGTGTGCGTCCGGTTCCCGCGCGGCAGGTGCAGCCATCATCGTCGGTTTCTTGTGTGGCGGGCAAATCATCGGTTGTCACCAGCGCAAAGTCGTCGATAGTCCAACCCCCGTACTCGTTTCCGCCGTCGCTCTCCAGCTCCCAGGTTATGGTGACGTCGCGTTGACCCGCAGCGTGAGTTGAGATGTCCAGATCGAAGAGGACCCACTCCTTGTCCTGGTGGTGCCCCTTGCCCTCAACGGTGGCCCGGTTGCTCCACACCACCTGATCATTAACGTAGATGCGGGCGTGATCAAATTTCCCGTCCTCGATGACCAGCCACCGGCGGAACTGCAGCCGCACGCTGGTGTAATCCGAGAGGTCGAAGGAGGGGGAGGTGAGCCGGTTGATGATGTTCGGCTTGTAGGCGCCGTTCCATCTGTCGGGGTCCGAGAGATCGTTCCCCCACGCGTACTCGCCGCTGTATGCACCCACGGGATCCCCGGCATCGCCCTTTGGCGTGCCCCGCTGCCAGTCGTCTGCGGCAGGCTGATCAATCCCGTCGACCAGTTCATGGGCCCAGCCCGGCGTCTCCTCCTCGAAATCGTCGGAGTAGATCGTGGTGAGAGGACCGGCGTAGAGCATATAATAGGGCTCCGCTGCGTTCGCGGGGAGGTTGTAGGTGCGATTGCCTGCCGTGTCCTCGAGAGTAAAGGCGTAGAGCACCCGCCCTGCCTTTCCGGGGGCAGGGAGCACGACATCGAACCGCCGCTCCCCGGTGAGGACGATATCGTGCTCGGTCCAGGTCTGGCCTTCGTCGGTGCTGTATCGGAAGCTGCCCCGCGTAATGTCGGTGAGCACACACTGGTCAAAGACCTCGGAGAAAGAGACCCTGAGGGGCGTCGTCACCGAGACGTCGGGGATGTGGTGGACGCCGGGGGGTGTGAAGGCGATCATGTCCATGAGGCCGTGGGCCGCAAAAACCTTGACGATGGAGCAGATGTTGGGGGTCCCGTTTTCCAGGTCTCCGTCGTCATCATCGGCGATGAGAACGTTCTCATAGAGACTGAGGATGTCCGTTGTTGTCTTGACGATCTGCCCGTAGATGCGCTTGAAGAGGAGCGTCCCCTCCTCATCCCCGTGGACCTGCCTGAAGGCTTTCCACAGATCCCAGAGGGTCGTCCCCACGATGAGACCGTTCTCATGGACTTCGTTGAAGATATTGAGATCCCACGGCCATGACTTGTCGGCCTCGAGATCCCTGAGGTTCGGCGCCCCCGGAAAAAACTCCGGGGCCATGTTGTGGTCCCCGGTGATGAGGGCGCAGTAGATGTCGGCGAAGCCCTCCCCGACAGAACCATCGAACTCTCCGACCCCCTCGATAATGGAGTTCATGTGGAATCCGTGCCCATACTCGTGATAGGCGATGTCCCCGATCATCGCCGTGTTTGGGCAGACGTCGCCGGCCTTCAGGAAGGTGATACCTCCGTTGTACCAGGCGTTGCAGGAGCCCTCCGCGTTGACTCTCACCGTGAGTGGCTCGTCCACCCAGGGCACATCCCGGGAGATGGTGAGGGCGGACTCGCGGCAGTTGTGAACAAAGGTGTAGGCGTCCAGCTGCGCCTGGTCGAATTCTGCTTCCCGTTCCCAGGAGAAGGCGCCGCCGGCCGGGAACGGGTCCAGGTAATGTTCCAGGGGTGTCCCGTCCTCGTTGATGATGGTGATGTACCGGCCGGAGATGGTGAGCAGCGCCGTGCTGTCGGAGCTCTCCGTGGTGATCATCCCTGCCTCGTCAGCGAAGAGAGCGGTGCCATCGGCGGTGTATCCCAGATGGGCCGCGGGGGAGGTGACGAACCCGCTGGAAATAGGCCGCCCGTGATGCCTCAGATGGACCTGTGCCTGGGCGGAGAGGCCGCGGTTTTTGAGTGACAGCAACGAACCGTCGTCCGCTGCCACCTGTGCTTCCCACCGCTCCCCGTGTTCGGGGGCAAAGGAGACCTTGTGGCTTCGCCGAAGTAAGACCTGCTCACGGTGCACCATGGGGACTATCCTGGAGACAACCGAAAGCACGGGTGCCGATCGTTGTGCTGTCTTCAGGGCGTTGGAGGCCGCCAGGATCGCGGTCTGTCGCGTGATGCCGGGAGCGATAGGTGGCGGGGGTGCGCCGGGGAAAATCCGCAGCCCGAAGCTGGAGAGGCGGCCGCTGTTGAAGGCTACCCATGCGCCTGATCCCTCCACGGGCGTGCCGTCGATGTGCTGCACGAAACTGACGAAGCGAGTCTTGCCAACAATCCGGTTAGCAACCTCCACAAACGTGGGGGTGCTGCGTCCACCGAAGAGCTCGTGGCGCTCCGCATAAAAGTTCTTTGCAACCTTGGCCGCTTCCCGGGCTGAAGTCATCACCCGATGCCCCACGGGCACCCCCTGTCCACGGAACGTGGTGAAGAGCTTCCCCGGGCCATGGCTGCGCCGGACCCAGCTCCCCGGCAGACGAAATCGTCGAAGATCGGCATCACTCAAACGCTCCTGCGTCGAGGGGAAGAGCGAGAGGTCCTGGAGATCCAAAAGCACCGGCGCCGACCGGCTCGTGTTTTTGTGGTGAGCTTTTGCACTTTGCGCTGCATCGTCGGGCGGTGGAGCCAGAGTGCACATGGTGAAAGTTACGGCAAGGGTGAGGGTGAGGATATTTCGCATGTGGGCTCTCATATTTGGTTACCCCGGGATGGGGAAGAGGATGCGGGAGACTCCGGGAACGGAGCCTCCCCGTGGTTCTTCCCAAAGGGAAGCTACTGCTCTTCCGGATCCGGGTAGTGGGTGATGGGGGCCGCCATGTGGTCGTAGGAGATCATCACTTCTTCGTCGTGGTAGACGTTGTTGTGGAGGGTCATCTCGTTGAACTCCGGGAGATCGTCAATGCAGATCCCCACCTCGTGGTCCAGGAACCCGCCGTTGGTCAGCACCAGGTTGGGCCCACTCTCGAAGGGGACCCGATCGCTGTCCAGACCGAGGAGCACATGGACACCCATGGTACCGTTGTCCGAGAATTCGAAGTCGGTCACCAGGACAATGGAGCCACCCTCGAGGGTAAGCGCCCGGGACACAGCGGTCTCTCCTTGAGCGAGGCAGTAGGCGGGATCGCTGCTCTCGTAGAGGGCACAACTCACCGGCGTGGTCCCGCGGATGACCACGTTGTCGAGGGTGGAGTGTGCGGTGTCATAGAAAAGGGCGCCGGTGTCCTTTGCCCCTTCGATGAGCACGTGGCTCCCGGAAAAGGTCGACCCGCTCTCTACGGAGAGGCCCCACCCGAAGTAGCCGGGGTGCTCGTAATTCTCTGAAGAGTCGGTGTCTCTGATGACCAGATTGGAGACGGTCGCTTCACATTGATTGGCGAAGGCCAGCCCGGCAAACAGGTTTCTGTCAATAGTGACGTTTTCCATGGTGCACATATGACCATTGACAACATAGAGGCCGATTCCCCCATCGCCGGTGAAGGGGTCAGGCCGGGTGTCGGTGATGATGACGTCGCGGAGGCTGATGTTGACATCCTCTCCTGGGGTCGAACCCTCCTCGCCAACGCTGTAGACACCCATGGTGGTGTTGTCGGAGACGTAACACTGGGAGAGGGAGACGATGGTGTCCCAATGGTTGATGATCCCAAAGCCCAGTGGGGACTCTTCGTTGTACGCCTGAGTACCCGTAACAACAAGGTTCGACCCTTCGAGCGTACCATCGGGCTCGATAGCGATGCCGAACCACATGTTGTTTTCCACAATCACCTGATCAACTTCCGCGGATCCACCGCTGCTGATCTCGAGTCCTCCCGGGCGGTAACCCGTGGCATCAAGCGTGTTGTCCCGGATCACTGTCTCGGAGAGGGTAAGGTAGCTCTTTTCCGCTGTGACATGGATACCCGCGAAGGGGTTCCCCTCGACCAGAGCGCTGGAGAGAGTCATCTCGGAGCCGGTGTTGACAAACACTCCGTGGCCCAGGTTGGCGGGATTCCCCGGGGTGAGGAGGGTGGCGCGGGAGACCACGTTGGTCGCGGTGACCTGGGTTCCGATGCCGTAGGAGGCAAGCCCGGCAAGGTGGTTACCCTCGAAGAGGGCGCGGTCGATGTTGGCGACACCGGTCCCGCCGGAGTAGAACCCGAAGCCAAAGTAGCCGCTGGATTCCTCGGGCTTGGTGTTGGTCACCACCACATCGGTGAAAGTCCCCACGGCGGTGGAGTCACTCACCAACATCCCGTAGCCGGAAGCCTTGTCGACATAAACGTGGGAGA
>JAHJLU010000562.1 GCA_018821745.1 Myxococcota bacterium
CATTCCAGTTGCGAATCCCATGGTTTGACAGGATTCACCGTTCAACTCCATGTTGTCGCAGTCCTCATTGGCTTGGAGGATGCCGTCACCGCATCCCCCGTCTCCCTCACACTGCCCCGTGTCGAACCTGCACTGGCTGTTGCACGAGAGGAGTCCACCATCAAAGCCAAGAGTGATACAGCTCTGACCCTGGAGATTATTCCCGTCGCACTGCTCATGTTCCTGAATCGTGTTGTCACCACAGATCGCGGGGCCGTAGCACAGGGAAAGATCATATCGACAATCAATGCCACACCCGAGAGTCCCGCCGACCATTCCCTCGAAATCAGAGCACAACCCACCGTTGATTTCATCACCGTCACACTCCTCGGGGGCATCAACGGTCCCGTTGCCACATAGGTCTGCGCCTTCACACCCGGAGATGTTGTACCGGCACGTTTCGCCGCAGACCAGTTGCCCTCCAGGATATCCGAGATCCTCGCAGGACTCCTCAAGCAGTGCAGGGCCATCGCAGATCTCGTTGTCACGCTGGATGACACTGTCGCCGCAGAACCCGCCCGCCTGACAGCTCTGGATATTCAGCGTGCAGTCATCGTTGCACAGGAGATTCCCCGAGTAGAAACCCAGCACCTGACAGTATTGTCCGCCAAGGTTGTCGCCATCACACTCCTCACCCACATCCAGAACGCCATCTCCACAGCTGTTGTTGGAGGTGGTTGTCTCATCACAGGCAACTGAGAGCAAAAGTATAAGGAGAGGCAGGATAATGTTCTTCATGTGGCACCCTTTCCAGGGGAACTCCATACTGACATGGCTACGAATTTTGGTTTACGCCTTCCAGTTTACCCCCAATTATTTCACTGTGTCAACCTGGCAGTTTGGGATATCCCTGCGGTCATCCAAGAGCTGTTTAGAATAACGCAAAGCTTTCCCCTGGGGACGTGTGTATTTCTGAGTATGGGTATTGAAAAAAGCTTCAAGGCGCCGGGGAAAGAGTTTCAGGGCTTTTTCGTGGTGAGGGTGCCCGTGGCGGAGAAGGTCACCTTCTTGCCCTTTTTGAAGGCCACACCCTCAATGGTGGTGTCGGCGGCGAGGTAGCCCCCCTTGAAGTTCCCGTTCTCGTAGAAATCCAAGTCGGCACCGCAGCCGCTGTGGTGGTCGAATTTATAGGTCTTCCCTCCCACTGTGATGTCGTGGGGGACCGCGATGTGGATGCTGGAGATGTTTCCCGAAGCGTAGAAGAAGACCTTGGCCATGTACCCGTCGGGCTGGGTGCGAGCATAGGTTACGGTGTTTTTGCCAATGGCGAAGGTGACCGCCTTGGCTATGTAGCCGAAGGTGACCTCCCCCTTGCGGGAGAAGGAGATCCATCGGTAGAAGGGGAGAATCTGGCCCGCCCGCTTGAATTTTGCGGTATTGCTGAAGCTGTATACCGAAGAGAGGGCGCCCGTGTCATCATAGAAGCTCACCTGGGATTTGGCCTTGAGCTCCACGTTGTTGACATAGAGGGAGATCGGCTTGTCAAAGGTGAGGGTGGTGATTTTGTATGAGGTGCGGCTTTTGGTGGCCAGATGTTTCACATCCTTGAGGGTGGTGTTGGGTTTTACAACAGCCGTCGCCACCGCCGAAGGCTCATTGGTCAGGGTTGCGCTGGACTCGGTGGCCCCGGATACATCCACAGCGTGCACATCGGTGGTCGCCTCCAGGGAGGTGCTCTCCTCAAGGCCGCAGGTTTTGCCCTCGCCTGTTGTGTTGGCCTCTGCGGTTGCCGCCGGGGTCGCGCTGTTGCTGGTTGTGCGGGGCTTGTTGGTACTCTGGCAGGCAGTCAGGGAGAGGAGCAGACCACAAATAAGGATAAGGGACATGCGTGTGGGTATCATGGGGAACCTCCGTGACCTGAGTATACCCGTTTTCTTGCTATTTGGGGGCAAAAAGTCCCTTGGGGTCGGCCCCGAGCATGCCGGCGTCGAGCATGTACTGGGGGACCCGAATCAAATCTTTGGCCATTTCGGGAGTGCACAGCTCACCGTACTTGAGCGGGAGAAAACCCTGGGCGAGGTGGTCCAGGTCATCATCAGTGGTCATCCACGCATCTCCGGCGAATTTGGAGAGGTCCAGGGGCTGGGAGTAACGGCGCAGGCTCTTGTCGCCGTTGGTGTTGAAGTAAAAGTCAAAGTAGGAGAGGGCCAGCTCCCGCAGTGAACGATACACCGCCTCCCGATAGCGGAGGGTGGTGAAATTGGACTTGCCCATGGCGCCAAAGTAGGGGCCCTTGCGCCAGATGGCGATGACATGATCATCGTCGTTGTATGCACCCAGATCCACCACCAATGGCTTTGCCCCCAGGAAGGTCATGGCACAGGCGGCGAAGAGGGCACCCTCAAAACAATGGGCGCTCCCATGCTTGAGCACGTTCACCGGGCTCTTGCACTCTATTTTGGAGTTGTAGGGGATGGAATCCAGATACTTCTGGATATCCCAGGGGGTCTTGAATCGGCTGAAAAATGCTTTCTCTTTGGCACTAAAGGGTCGCATAAGCTGTACCTCCTGGCCCAATGAATACGGGAAAACCCCCACGGAGTAAACCTCCAATTTGGAGCGCATATTTTCCCAAGGCCGTTTCGGGTGCATTGGTGCGTTTGACAGGGCCTGCCAGGCTGTTGAAAATTGTGGTCGGCGGGGATCGACTCAATGCCATGGATGGTGTATAAAAGTCGGGAATTTCGGGTGTACGAGGTGAAGCATATGAAATCACGTTCCATGGGCTCTACTGTTTTATTCATACCGGCGCTGCTGGGGGCAATGCTTCTGGGTTCCTGCAGGAGCGGCGGTGACCAGCGGGCTCCGCAGGGAAAAGCAAAGAAGTTGCCCCTTCTCTATACGGATCTGGATGAGACACTCCTCTCCTCCAAAGGTACCATCAGCGCCTGCAATATGGCGGCTCTGAAGCGCTATCAGAAGGCTGGGGGGCGCATCGGCATTGCCACGGGGCGTTTTCCCGACAGCGCCGGCGTGCTCGCAAAACAGGTCGGCTCCCGGCTCCCGGTGATATCCGCAAATGGTGCGGTGATCCACTCCCCCGGGGGCGCTCTTCTGCGGCTCCGTGGCATCACCGATCCGACATTTTTCCAGGGATTCTGCGGTGAAGTGTTTCGACACCAGTGCAAAAAATATTACACCGCCTTTATGAACACTGCCTCGGGGAAAGTCATCTGGGGAGGGCAGCGGTGTGAGGCGCCACAGGCGGGGTTCTCCGTGTTTAAAATGAAGGCCCAGCAGTGCGAAAATCCCGGCGAGTTTCTGAAGGTCACCCGCTCCCGCTTTGCAGCTCAGGCCACTATTATCAATGCGGGTTCGGTTGCAAACTACCATTTCGCGGTCTCTGCCCCGGGAGTGGACAAGGGAGACGCGCTGCTGTTTGTGGCAAAGTCCCTGGGGTATCCTTCTTCCCGTCTGGCATTTGTGGGCAACGGCGGCAACGATGTTTCCGGGGCCCGAGCGGTCCACAAAGCCGGCGGAAAGTGTTTTGTGGTGGCCAACGGGGTCAGCGCCCTCAAGGCGGCGTGTCCCACGCATCTGGCACAAAGTAATGACAACTGCGCCCTGGGGAGAGTGGTGGAGATTCTGCTCAGGCAGTGACCCCTGTGCTTGCCCCGTTGGCGCAGTTTATTACAGAGAGACTACTTTTTCTTGGGAATGTAGGGGGCGAGGAGCGTCCATTCGTTCTCTTTGAGGAAGGTCACCTGCTTGATGCCGTCGATTCGCAGGAGCTGGAGCCCTTTTTTGCCCCGGAACTCGACTTCGTCGACCTTGGCCCCGTCGAGGATGGCCTCGCGGATGGCGTCAAGACGAACGTCGCCCAGGGATTTGAGCCCGTTGCCCTTCATCCAGGAGCCGTCGAAGGAGAGCCCGCTCTCGTCCACAAAGTCGTCGGATTCCGCCTTGCCCACCAGGAGATCGAGGAGCTCCATGTAGTTCTCCGTGGGGTGGTCGTCGCTCACGGGGTTCACCTCGTCGAGGTAGGTGTCGGCTGTTTTGCTGATTAGCTCTTTGGGTTTGGCCCCCTTCTCGTACACCGTGGACTCATAGGCCAGGGTTGTCTGCGTGCCACCCTCTTCGATGCAGCCCACCAGGTGCAGTATGACCGGCTTGGCTGTTGACTGTGCCAGGGATGTGGCGATGGCGGAGAGTACGGCAGAGGCCTTGTTGCGACCGGGCTTGAGAAAATAGAGCCAGCTGCCGCCGGAGGTCACTTCACCGTTCATGAGCTCCACGTCACTCTTGCCGCGCTTGGCGGTGACATAGCCTTCCGAGGAGAGCCACTTCTGCAGGGCCTTGAACAGAGCATCTCTGGAGTGGCCGGGGCCACCCACCGCCGAGTAGGACACAGAGATCATAAAACACCTTCCCCAGGCCAACCGTGCGGCCCGAAATATCCTCTCCATACCTTCACCTATTTGGATTTGTGGTCAAGTCAAATCATCCGCCCGGGCTTCGCAAAATCGCACCGTATGGGGAGAACACGGGAAACATAATGAAAATGCAGTCGATTGGGTGGAAGGGATTCGTGAATTAATCCACGGCTATCATTCGCCAGGAGGCGCTCTGGGCAAGGGGATCCACTGTGATCACCAGAAAATGGCGCCCAAACCCGTCGAGCTTCTCCGGCCAACCCCCGCCACCTCCGGAGATGATGGCGTCGATTCCCCCGTTGGTGAAGTGCATGTAGGTGTGGATGTGGCCGTAGAGCGTGAGATCCACCCTGCCCCTGGCCAGCAGGGCCAGGAGCTTCCCCGCTTCCTGGCGGGACCGGAATGACCCGTTGCGAAAGCCGTTGGGGTCAATGATGGGGATGTGGGTGGTGAAGATGTGGAGCTGGTCTGCGCTCTGATCCAGCCAGGACTCCAGGAGCCGGTAGTTGATGGGATCGATGGTGGCCGAAGCCGAGTCCATGAGGGTGAAGCGGGTGTTCTGGTAGGTGAAACTGAAGGAATGACGACCGAAGATGCGCGGCCAGTCGCCATCGTAGCCGTCCATGGTGTCGTGATTGCCACAGGTCGAAAAGAGGGGGATGTTGAGGGTCTCCATTTCCTGCTGGAACCATTTGAGCTCCCACTCCTCGCCCTGATCCGTGAGGTCACCGGCGGAGATGATGAAACGGGCATCGGTGACGCTGTTCATGAGGGAGAAGGCGTCCTGCACATGGGAGAGCTCCTCCTGGATGTCGCTGAAGAGGATGAAGGAGAAGGGTGCGGTACTGTCAAACTCCGCTGGTGTGAGGGTAAGGGTGTACTCACCGGGACCATCGAAGGTGAGGAAGAGCTCCTTGACCCGGGGGGTCTCGCCGGGGACAAGGAGTGCCTGGCAGGAGAGACCAGCCTCTCCCGCGCACTCAGCGTTGAGTTGCGGCATGGTGTTGACCAGATGGAGCTGCAGGGATGTCCCTCCTTCCGGGGTCAACGTGATGCTTATGGACTGCGAGGGCGCTGAGAACCACAGCTCCCCGTAGCCCTGCTCCAGGCTTCTCACGGCGGCCAGGCCCTGATCCACCGCCAGGGAGATGCCGTCTGCCTGCGCGATCCCCACTTTTTTGTCCAGCTCGGCGCGCTCCTGGCCGCCATGGAGACAGGAGGGCAAAAGCACAATGGAGAGCAGAAAGAGGAATCGTCTGGTCATGTCACTTCTCCCTCGCCGTCAGGGTGAGCTGGTACAGGTGGGCTGACCCCGCGGCCACAAGGGCGCGGACGCCAAGACGGGGAGAAAACCACCATGTCATCTCCACGCCGAAGTGCCCGATGACCCCATCCCCGCCGGAGCCCATGGCCAGGCCTCCCAGCTCGTCGTCGTGACGGTGGTCGTAGAAGAGGCTGAGCTCGCTGCCCGAAGTCCCCAGGTAGGCGCCAAAAGCGAAGCGGAAGAGGGGAATGATCTCCCGGTCCGTCATGACTCCTCCGTCCAGGGCGTCGTAGCCCATCCCCCTCAGCGCCGCTCCGGCACCGATCTCCATAAACGATCCCCGCAGCGTGGGCAGGTAGTGGTAAAGATCCAGGCGGCCATGGGCGAATACTTCCCCGGTGAGGGTTGAAAATCCTTCACTTTTGTATCGGCGGCAGGTGAGTCCCCCCTTGACGAGGAAGAAGGAGCCGTCCCCGGGGGAGGTGGAGCGGTAGAGCTCGTATCCGCCGAAGAGGGCGGCTTTGTAGTTGTCGAGGGGAGGCGTGAGGCTGGTCTGCAGCTCGGCAAAGAGCCGGCGGTGGCGATACCGGGCCTCCAGGATCAGGCTGTGGTCGTTGTCAATGAGGGGATCATTGATGAAGCGGTATCCCGTGGAGAGCTCCCACGCAGGCGGACGAGGGGGGGCTGCACCCGTGGGATTCCCCGAGAAGAGAGACCCGTAGATGTCGGCCAGCGTCGCCGTGGTGAAGAGAGCGAACCCCGTGGTCAGGGTGTAAACGGGGAGGTGGATGAATTTGGGCGAGGCGTTGGTGAGGAGAATGGGGATGG
>JAHJLU010000563.1 GCA_018821745.1 Myxococcota bacterium
CAAACTCTTTGGGGTCCTTGCGGCGACATTTGACCAGCGCCACCTCTGTGGGTCCTCTGCTGGCGCTCTGCTGGAGGCACTCCCATCCCGTGTCCGTTGGGTTCACGGTGGTCAGCCATCCGTTTTTTGTGGTCATGGTTGACGCCGCTCCACCCTTTGCAGGTTCTTTGGGCGTTTTCGGGCTGACAACGGGTTTCTCCGGAGCCATTGCGGCCTTCATCTGTGTCATGTCGGAGACGGGCTTCATCTGCGTTTTGTCAGGCTGAGCCTTTGGATTTGTCTCCTCGGTTTTTGATTCTTTTTTTGAGCACGAGAGGGCCAGAAGGGCCACGAGACTGAGCATTAACCGAATTTTCATGAGTAAACCTCCAGTAGTTGGTGAAAAATATTGACCGAATGGCGCAGTGTATCGTGAAAGATCGCTATTGGCAATTTCTCATTCGGAAGGCTGCCAGGCCCAGCAGCAGGAGCACCATGGGGAGGAGGGCATCACGTTGTGAAGAGTGGGGGGCTGTGGAGCACCCTGAGCCGCCACCGGTGGTGGTATTTTCAGGAAGGGGAGCGCGATCAGCTCTGGTTACGTGAATGGTCAGTGAGGGATCCCCCATGTAGTTGAGCATCATTTTCCCCGCCATGGCCTCGATTTTGCCCTCGGATCCAAGGGCCATTTTGGCGTCGTAGAAGGCTTTCCCCGCGTACTCCCCACCAAGAAGGGACTCGTAAAACCGAACCCCCACGCTGCCTGCCCCTATGGTCTCTTCCTCGAGGGGGGCATCAAAATCACTCCACTCCATGGCTGAAGCGGGGGTGGTGGAGCTGGAGCCCACGACCCCTATGGCCGCGTTGGCATAGAGGAGCGACCAGGCGAGGTTCCCCGGGACTTCCGCCGAGCCCATCTCGCAGCTGACTCCCACAACGAAGGCCGGGCAATCAGTTCCTATCAGTGTGGCGTCGGAGGAGCGGAGCATGTCGGTGGCCACGATCTCGCCGTTGTCCGCCAGGCCGTCCGCGTCGGTGTCTGCGGGCCATGTGGTGCGCAGGATCTTGGTCTCCAGGCCGTGGGCCATCCAGAAGACCATCCCGTAGCCCGTGGCCCACTCCTGGATAAAGGCCTCCCTGGTGAGCTGCTCAGCTCCGTAGGGGGAGGTGGCAGCGCCCTGGGTCTCGTAGAGTTTCGTGACGGTAACCTCGGGGTAGGGGGCCAGGGTGTTGTGAACGAACCACTCGCCGATGTCGGAGCCGTCCACATGCTCGGCCAGGGTGTAAGAGGTCATCTTCTGCCCCTTGAAGTACCAGAAGCTCGCGCCAATGAGCGCCCTTTCGCGGTAGGCGGCCTCGGCGGCGTCCTGGTTCATGAAGGCGATAGTGTTTTCCAGGATCTGATCCAGCTCCATCACATCATTAAAATAGACGGGGATGCGCCCGACAAAAAGCTCAGCTCCAAAGTCGATGCCACCGATTCCCTCATCAAGCGCTGTCTCGCCTCGCTGCCCGTTGCCCGAGAGGTCCCAGTCCCCCGTGAGATCGGCGTACAGATAGTCCGTGAGGCAGGAGCGGCAGTCCAGGGCGAAGCCCACGCATTCGTTGGCAGGGTAGGTGTGTCTGGGCCAGACCACCCACTGGGGGACATCGCCGTATTCTGGGTCCGCGTCCCCGATCAGGAGGGCGAAGGAGAAGTCCGCCTCGATGGACTGCAGGTAGCTCCGGATGGCGAGGGCCCGCGCCTCTCCACGATCCTCGGGGCCGCCGTACTGCTCCTCGGTGATGACTTCAACCATAAATCCGTGGGCCTCCTTTTCGGCCACAAAGGATTTGAGCATGGCCGACCGGGCCTTGATTCTCTGTGTGGTGACGATGACCAGCCCCGGGTTCTCTGCGGGGACAGGCGCCGCGAACAGCAGGTGGCAGGTGAGAAGCAGCTGGAACATCATTTTCCACCTCCCTGTGCGTAGGTGTCGAACTGGGTACAGTCGATCCGGTTGGACTCGATGGACATGTAGCAGTAACACCCGTCGAATGTGCCGTGCCAGGCTTCCTGTGCGGCCTGCTCTGTGGTGAGATTGACCGTGGCGGCGACCTCGAAGGTATCACCGTAATCGAAGGTGCTCTGATCTGTGAAGCAGCTCCCCACAAGCCCGGAGGGTGCCACGGGATCGGCCACCGCCATGGGGCAGACCCGGTAGAAGTTCACGCCGTTATAGACCAGGCTTTCGTTGCTGTCGACGGTGACCATCACCTCATGGGAGACGGGCAGCATGGTGGCGTCACCGCTGTCTCTGAGTGCCAGCAGGGACTCCTGGGAGATCATGAGGCGCATGAGCTTGTAACGGTAGTGATCCGCTCCCAGAACCTCAATGGAACCAAGACCCTGCACAAACACAAAATCCCGCCCTTCTACGGGGTAGAGATAGGAGAGCGTGTAGTAGTCCGCCGTGGAATGGGAGACTCCCTGAAGCGATACTGCTGCAGTGCCCATGCCCTTTGCAAAATTGGCCAGCCCCACGGCAGGATCGTTGATGGTTCCCGAGAAAATGAGGGTGAGCCAGTCGGGAGCGGTTGGCTGGCTCACTTCTTCGGGGAGCTCACAGGTGAGCTCGTATCCGGAGGAGGCGATCCCTTCCTCGTATTCCTGGGCCGTGATGGCAGCACCGTCGCGGGTATAGTTGCAGTAGAGGTTCTCCTCCTCGGGGGGGAGCATGGGAGCCAGGGGGAGATTTCCCCACACCATGAGTGGTTCCCCCGCGTCGAAACTTTCATTCTCCGGCGCAAAGAGGAAGAGCCTGCCCGCCGTGGTGGTCTCGTCAATCCAGGAGATGGGACAGACCGCGCTGAAATGGACCCGGTCCTCGCGCTCGAAGTTACTGATCTTGTAAAGTGTCGCCCACACGGGGTGGGGCACCTCGCCGATGAATTGCCTGCTGGCCCTCCATGACGCCAGCTCTTCTTTGGCCAGCCCCAGGGAGACGGAGTAGTATTGTGACGCCTGGAGATTCTGGGAGATGGTGTGGCTGGCGCCGACGATAATGGCGTGGTGATCGCTCCAGCTGGGGCTGTCGCTGAGCATGGACTCTGGGACCAGGGATGCGTAGGCATAATAGTCCAGGACTACTTCCTGTGCCTCTGTGCGCCAGGTAAATGTTGCCTGACCCACGGGGGAGCTGCCCATGGCATAGGAATCATCGGACCCTATTCGACCCCGGTAGGAGAAGAGCAGCCGATCCCCGTCGCCGTCAAAGAAGCTGGGATCCGGCAGTGTTGGGCCTTTGCAGATGTGTTCCTCCTCATCGCAGTACTCGGTCGCCGTGCAGTCACGGTAGGTGGTACAGAGTCCCTCGAGGGGAGTGCAGTCTCCATTGATGCA
>JAHJLU010000564.1 GCA_018821745.1 Myxococcota bacterium
CCAGATCTACCATATGCCGAAGCCGCAGAGGGACCAGTCCGCCTGCAAACCCCTCAATGAGCAAAATCGCGTTGCCCTCACCCTCGAATCATGCCAGAATACCCGCCAAGGGAAACTGGTGGAGCCCAAAGAGCACCACAACACAGAGCAAAAAAAAGGTTCATGCCTGGTATAAGGCTCAAATCGTAATCTGAAGTGCCTGTGATTGGCCGACGAGTGTTCTGTGCCCCAGCCCTGTCTCATTTTGTGAACGGTTGGGAAAGTGGAGTGCAGCGATAGTTATGAAGTACGCCTCTGCGCCGATGGCGACTGCTGTCCTGAACCCAACCGGGGCAAGTTGGCGCCCGGCACTAACTGCCCCTGAGTATAGGTTTGGATATAATCTTCCCCCAAAAGGAGTGACCATGAGACCCATCTTTTTTGTACTTGTTTTCCTCGCTGTTGCCTGTGACGACGCGGGCACAAGCAGCTCAAACAACGTTAACAACACAAACAACGTCAATAACATCAACAACACAAACAATGCAAACAACACCAATAACGTCAACAACACAAACAACAACACCCTGTGCGATGTTGAGACCCGGGAGCTCTCCGGTGGATATTTTGTCTCTCCCACGGGCCTGGAGACTGCCGCAGGCACACAGACCGATCCCCTGAATCTCGCCTTCGCCCTCTCCAGTGGGAGCCCTGCTCTGCCCGGGGACACCATCTACCTCACAGAGGGCACCTACACGGGCAGGTTTATCTCCGAGATAGAGGGCACCGACTCGTCTCCCATTGTTGTGATGCCCATGCCAGGCCACCACGTGATCATCGACGGGGTCGGGGGTGACCAGGAGTACATCATCCTCATTAACGGTGACTATGTCCATTTTGTTGGCCTGGAGGTGACAGACAGTGACACCCTCCGCGAATCAGCGGAGACAGGCTCAAGTCCCTCTGATATTACTCGTGGAGCAGGTTTTGGTGTTTTCGGCACTGGAACAAAAGTGGTCAACTGTGTCGTTCATGACACCGCACAGGGAATCTCCTTCTGGACCCCAGCTGTGGACGCACAGCTCCACGGCAATATCATCTACAACAACGGCTGGAACGCTCCGGACCGCGGCCACGGCCACGCCATCTACACACAAAATGAGAACGGCACTAAAGTTCTCTCCCAGAACGTTATGTTCTATGGCTACTCGTTCGGCGTGCACGCCTACACCGAGGGTGGCTCCATCCAGGGCTTTCACCTCCTGGACAACGTGTGGTTCCTCAACGGGGCCTCCGTTCCCGATGACGGTGGCATTAAGGACAACTGCCTCATAGGCGGGCTGCAACCCGTGGACGACACTGTGGTTGAGCGCAACATGGGGTGGGCCACCTCCCCAACCCAGAGAAGCGTGAAATTCGGTTACGGAGAAAGCATAGACAATGCCAGCGTCATCTTCTCCGGTAACTACCAGGTGGGAAATCTTGACTTCACCGGAAACTGGGAACATGTTGAAATCACGGACAACACAATCTATGGAGTGGTGAACGGCGTGGACATGGCAGACTACCCTGAGAACACCGTCACAACAGAGCTGCCCACGGGCTATAACCTCTTCATCCGCCCCAACTACTACAACACAAACCAGTCCATGGTGGTTATCTACAACTGGTCCGGCGTGGATCAGATCGATGTTGACCTCTCCCAGATTATCACCGGCCGTCATCAATATTCCGTGCACTCTGTCTTTGACCGGTTTGGCACTCCCGTGACCCGGGGAGTCTTTGACAGTCAGACTCCCGGCGGCACAGTGATCACGATCCCCATGGGTACCGTTGCGCCGCCCCAGCCCACAGGCGCAGAGGGAAACATCGTCGCATCCGAAGACCCCGGCACCCTCTTCGGCGTCTTTATTGTCACCCACAATGAGTGCGTTGATAATTAGCCACCGCAAAGAGTTTTGTCATCAGGCGGTTCTTTAAAAATATTGAACAACCGGGATCTATTGCGGCGATGATTCTTCAACACATGCGAGGTACCCGTTTTCATTAAGATCGCAGATGGTCCCCTCACGGCATGTTGTTTTATAGGCCCACACTCCGTTCTCACACTCCAAAACACCATCATCAACACATTCCCGCTGCCCGTCATATTCACAGAATCCCGGTTCAGCCGCACACGATGCCCCGTGGGGAAGATCCGTATCGACACAATAGCCCCTGTAGGCGCAATCCATATAGTATGCAGGCCCCTCGGAGGTGCACTCCATGAGGTAGTTACCCAAACATGCGAACGCTTTACCAGGCTGGCATTCAAACCCCGGGGATTGACATGATGCCCCGTTGGTAACGGAAACACTCCCCTCGACACAGACGAGGCCCAGACTGCCGCAGTCCCTCCTTACGCTGAGATCAGTCCCGAATGGTTCATCGCGGTAATTCTTGTCGGTACAGTGCATAATCACATCACCATCACAGCGGTATTCACCCACGAATTCACACTCCCGATCACTGATACAGGCAGAAAAGAGTAGCGAACTGATGAAAAGAAAAATCGGCTTTGTCATAAAATACCTCCATCACCAAAGAAGGGGAGCAAGTTCCGCTCCAACATCGTCCAACAGGCACAACAAAACCTCGACATTGATATAATTGGCTATTTTTTCAATGTCTCCCATGCCCTCATTTATTCGTATCCATTCATTCATGGATTGCCCTCACAAGGGGAGAACAAGCTTTCACTATCTCGTTCACCACATCAGGTCGTTGACAAATACTCGCGCCAGCCCCGGTGCCCTGCCACCTGAGATGGACTCCCCTGGATTTTGCATAATCCTAATCCTTTTCGTGTGGATGGGGAAATTGTGCTGCCGCTCGGGCATGGGCTGTGATAGCATGGGTCCATTCAGCAGGATTCACCCTATGGCGCATCATTCAAAACCGGCAGCAATTTTCATTGTCCATGGCCCCGGCATTGATCCCGGACCTCTGGTCCAGGGGCTCGCCTCCCGGGGAGTAAGCGTGAGGGCCGGTTCAGCCGGAGACCTCCCCGCAGAGCCAAAGGAAAAGATCCTGTGGCTGGTCTCCACCAAAGAAGACCTGGACCGCCTGGCGTGCCGCGAAAAATCATCTGTTGCCAGCCCCTGTTTTGTGCTCATGGAGCCCTCTCTCCGTTCACTATTCAATGAACCATCCCCGGGGGCGTACGAGATCATGCCCCTGCCCGACACCGAAGCCGATATCAAAGCACTGGCGGATGTACTCACCCGGGACGGCGAGACCGGGCCTGCTCATACGGCAACCCTCGCCGTGAGCCACGCCCCTGAAGCCTATGGAGAGACCATGGATTCTGATTCTTCGGGGGGCGCAGAAATATCGCCCCCATCGGAGGAGCACAACACTCTGCCGCCTCAGGATTCACTCTCGGGTGCCTTCGATGAGACCGTGGCATCCGATTCCGGCCGCGGGAGCCAGGGCGGTGCCACAAATCGGGCGCAAACCAGCGGGTCAATTCTTGATTCAGACGCCGACACATTGCCCGAAGGGTCGAGGGTGGAAAACTGGACCATCGGCCCCCTGCTGGGGAAGGGTGGCATGGGAGCGGTGTACCGCGCCTATGACCCTGACCTCAAGCGGGACATCGCCCTGAAGATTTTGTCATCGGGCTCCCCCACTGCGGTGGAGCGCTTTCGCACAGAGGCCGTCGCCGTGGCGCGCATTAAAAACCCGGGAGTCGCCACGGTCCACCGCACGGGGCTTTTTCGGGGGCACAACTACATCGCCATGGAGCTGGTCGACGGCATGGACCTGGACCGGTTCGTCACAAAGAACAGGCCCCCCTTGCGCAAGCGAGTGGCCCTGCTTGAGCAGGTAGCCTCGGTTATCCGGGAAGCACACACCAAGGGGGTCATTCACAGGGACCTGAAACCGGCCAACATCATGGTTCAGCCCGACGAAACAGTGAAAGTGCTGGATTTTGGTCTGGCAAAGATGCGCGAAGACGAGAGTGACCGGGTCAAGGTCACCGCAGACAACGCCATCCTGGGCACTCCAGCCTATATGGCACCGGAGCAGGCGGCCTCGCGCCACGACGAGGTCGACACGCGTACCGATGTTTACGCCCTTGGCACAATCCTCTATGAGCTTATCGCGGGAGAGCGGCCCTTCAAAGAGAAGAGCCTTGTGGGGCTGATCCATGCCCTGGTATATGAGGAGCCAACTCCCCTTCGTGCCCACGGCATCAAAGATCATGATCTTGAGGCCATCGTGAACACGTGCCTTGAGAAGCGGCCCCACGACCGATACCAGTCCGTGGGGCTCTTCATGGCGGACCTGGCCCGGTGGCAAAGAGGGGACGAGGTCATGGTCCGGCCCCGGAGCATCCTGGCTCGTTCGTGGGCGCTGTTGAAGCGTCATTATGTCATCGCGGCCGCGCTCCTCCTTGGGGTGCTGCTGACCGCGGGCCTTCTCACCTACAGGGAGATCGACAAGCGCAGGCGGGTGCGGACCCTCCTGGCCCAAAGCCAACAGAACATTCAACGGGTGGAGGTGCTTGCCCGGGCCGTAAAAGAGTTCCTGTTCCTCTCCCGTACCGACAAGAGCAA
>JAHJLU010000565.1 GCA_018821745.1 Myxococcota bacterium
TATAACTGGCTCTCCCCAATGGGTCTCAAGGACCTAAGGAGATTTACCCCATGATTAAAATCCGCGCCGAGTACTGTCCCCAAAATCACAAGTGCCCCGTGATCCGCGTCTGTCCCACGGGAGCCATCACCCAGAAAAATTTCGGAGCCCCCGAGATAGACGATGGAAAATGCACCCTGTGCTGTAAATGCGCCAAGAAGTGTTCCGTCTTCGTCCCCGTGGGCTGCTGCGACAAAGGCACAGATCCCCGCCGCTGGTAACCCCACACTCCCCTGATCCACCACAGACCTTGATCTTGCCCTGGCTTTGAAATCCTGATAACATATCGTTGAACATTCAACCAGCACAATAAACCCGCGGGTGGCGGGTCTCCACCGCCGGAGGAAAACCATGGTCAGACTTATACCCCTCTTCCCCCTTCTCTTCGCCACGCTCATTTTTGTGAACTGCGGACCTTCAGCCTCCACCAATGATCTCAATCGTCACATCCGGTACAACCGGGTCTATCAGGTGCGGTCCGCACTCTCCTCGGGCACCAGCGTCAATCACAGCGACAGCTCGGGCAACACCCTGCTCCACCACGCATGCTACTACAGGGCCAGCACCGACGTGGCCCGCCTCCTGATCCAGCGGGGCGCCAACATCAACGCCCGCAACAGGCTCGGGTACACACCCCTGCACACCTGTGCCCTCAACGGCTGCGCCAACACCATCCGCGTCCTGCTCCGGGCCGGCGCGAACAAGAGGGCCCGCGACAAGGCCGGCCTCACTCCCTATGATCGGGCCAAATGGGTCCAGCAGCGGCACGTCCTCGGACTGCTGAAGCCCTGAGGAGACGGGCGCTCAATGCCGGCGTGATACCCAGCAGCAGGAATGTGTGTATGAAAAAAGTGACCCTCGACGACAAATTCCGCCTCTTTGATCAGGTGTGGACCCCCAAAATAGTGGCCGCCGCCAACGGGCAGCTGGTGAAACTGGCAAAGGGCGAGGGGACCCTGGTGTGGCACACCCATGAGCATGAAGACGAGCTGTTTCTTGTTGTCTTTGGGAAGTTGACCATCGCCATGGAGACCCACACGGTGGACCTGCTGCCCGGTGAACTCTTTGTGGTCCCCCGGGGAACGGCACACTGCCCCACAGCGACCCCCGGCACACGGTTCCTGATGATAGAGCCCGAGACCTGCAGCCATACGGGTGCTGAAAAAACCGTACTCACCGTAAACATTGAGGATCAGGAGTGGATCTGAGGCCCCCCAGCTAAACCGCGGCGGCGGCGCGGATTGCTCTGATGGCCGCCTGCCGATCGGGCCTTGAGAAAACAGCTGAACCCGCCACCAGCATCTCGGCACCGGCTCTGACCGCCAGGGGGGCTGTCTCGGGATCGATCCCGCCGTCGACCTCGAGGATGGGTTTTCTGCCGGGCAGCGCGTCGATCATGGCACGCAGGCGGGCAATCTTGGCCAACTGCCCGTGGATGAACTTCTGGCCGCCAAAGCCCGGGTTTACCGTCATCACCAGCACCAGGTCCACGTCGGCCAGCACAAACTCAATGGCCTCGGGGGGCGTGGAGGGGTTCAACGCAACCCCTGGCCGTGCGCCCAGCTCCCTGATGGCGTGTATGGTGCGGTGCAGGTGAACCGACGCTTCGGGGTGGACCGTCAGGAAGTGGGCCCCGGCGGCGATGAAATCCTCCAGGTACCGCTCGGGCTTCTCGATCATGAGGTGGACATCCAGGGGAATCCCCAGGGAAGCAAGATGCTTGACGATTTTGGGACCAAAGGTGATGTTGGGGACATAATGGCCGTCCATAACGTCCACGTGGAGATACTCCACCCCTCTCACCTCGTTCACCTCCTGCTCCAGGCGAAGAAAATCGGCACTGAGCACCGAGGGGGCAATAGTGACAGGCATTTTATCTCCTTATGAGCCTTGCGGCGAAGAAGCCATCGCCGTTGTGACGTTGTGGCCAGATGGTGAGGCACCCCTGGTCGTTGGTCAAGGGCCCCCAGTCAATGGGGCTCCACTTGGGCGCACTGTCCAGGATGAAATCGGGGTGCCGCTCCAAAAATCCGTTTATCTGATGGAACGTCTCCTCGTGGTTGAAGGTGCACACCACATAGACCAGCGTCCCCCCCGACTCGAGGAGGGGGACCATGCGTTCCAGAAGGGAGCGTTGCAGCGTCACCAGATCGCCGATCTCCTCGGGAGCGATGCGCCACTTGGCCTCGGGGTGACGGCGGAGCACTCCCAGCCCGCTGCAAGGCGCATCCAGAAGGATGTGGGAGAAGGTCCCCTCGGGTGTGGTGGTGAGCAGATCCATGGCCCTGGTCTTCACGATGGTGGTCCCCACCCGTGCGGCACGCTGCTCCAGCGCGTCCATTTTGGACTGCTTGAGATCCACGCTGAGGATGGATCCCTGGTTCTCCATGAGCGCCGCCATGTGGAGGGTTTTTCCCCCCGTCCCGGCGCAGGCGTCGAGCACCCTGGCTCCGGGGGTAACGGCCACAAAGGGGGCGATCAACTGGGAGGATGCGTCCTGGATCAGGTAGTACCCCTCCCGGTGCAGGGGCTGGCGGATGGGATCACCCATGCCCAGGGCTTCGATCCCGTTGGGGGAAAACTCCGTGGGTTGAAAGGTGGCGTCGGGGAATTGCTCAGCCAGTTTGACCAGGAGGGCCTCCCGATCGTTTTTGAGGGTGTTGGTGCGCAGTATGGAGCGGCTCCGCTGATTGAGCGCCCGCGCGAGATCATAGGCCTCTCCCTCGGGGGCGCTGTCCATGATGACCCTGGCTATCCATGGTGGAAAGGAGAGCTCCTGCTCGATGCGCTGGGTCTCGGAGAGGGAAGAATCCACAGAGAAGGGCCGGTTCTTCAAAACCTGATGCAGGACCGCGTTCACAAAACTGGCGGGAGAACTTCCCAGCGAGAGCTTCACGATCTCCACCGCACGATCCACAACAAAGCCGTCGGGGATGTTGTCAAGATAGAGGAGCTGGTAGGTGGCGATGAGCAAATGGTAGCGAACCGTGGGATGGCTCTTGCGCAGGGGCAGCTTGAGAAATTGGGAGACAATCTCCTCCAGGCGGGAGCGATTCCTCAAGACGCCGAAAACCAGCTCTTTTCCAAGATTTTTCACCGTGGAGGGGATGCGCGAGCTGGTGGCGATGGCATCGAAGGCAATGTTCGCGTAGGCCTGGTGCTTCTCGACGCGGGAGAGGACCGTGGCGGCCAAAATCCGTGGTTCATTAGATATATCCATATATTACTCCATTATCAACCCGTGGGGGAAGTCCGTCCCTGCCAGCACCGCCGCGGCATTCAGCCGACGGCGTGAGGGGAGTTGAATCTCCCCGATGGCGATGGCGCCTGTCCCACAGGCAACAACAAGTCCCAGTTCACTGACACCCAGCACCTCACCGGGAATACCCCGGCAAGGGGTGTTGACACAATCCACAATATGGGGAGTGAAGAGCTTCACCCGCTCACCCCTGACTTCTGTATGTGCTCCCGGGCGTGGATCCATGGCGCGGATATGTCCCGCGACCAGGTGCGCGCCGAGCGCCCAGTTTATCTTCGCAAGCTCCGTGGTGAGGAACGGTGCGTAGGTGGCTTTCCCATGGTCCTGTGGCGTTCGGGGCAAGGGGCTCCCCGATTCTTCCTCGGTGACGAGCACCTCGTTGAGCAGCGCGGCA
>JAHJLU010000566.1 GCA_018821745.1 Myxococcota bacterium
CAGCCCGCGTCACGGAGGTCACTGGCAAGTTTCTCCATGGCCTCCCGGGTCGACGCGGTAACCGGCAGGCCACCGAAGTCATCGGTCCAGGCAAAGCGGTGGTCCTTGAGCGGGCGCAGGGGGAACTCCTTGAGGGGGACCGGGACAACACTTGGATCCACGCCGTCGGGTCCCGCCATGATCCTCAGCGCGAGCCGCAGATCGGCTACGGAACGGGCCATGGGTCCGCAGGCCACCATGTGGCGCACGGTGTTGACGGTTCCGGGGAGGAGAAGGCCCGTGCGGGGAACCAAACCTTCGGTGGGTTTGCAGGCAAAGACTCCGCAGTAGTGCGCCGGGATGCGCAGAGACCCGCCAATGTCACTGCCAATGCCCAGGGGCGTCATGCCCGCGGCCAGGGCGGCGGCCTCGCCACCGGTGCTGCCCCCGGGAGTGCGGGAAAGATCCCAGGGGTTTTTCGTGGCGCCGAAGAGGGCGTTCTCACACTGGATATCCATGCCCTGGGCGGGCATGTTGGATTTTGCCAGCAGAGTGCCCCCTGCCTCGCGCAAGCGTGCCACAACCGTGGCGTCGCGCTCCGGGATGTTGTTGGCCAGAGGCTTATGGCCGTTGGTGGTGCGCAGCCCTTTTGTCTCAAACATATCTTTCACGGTGAAGGGGATGCCGTGGAGCGGACCCGGGTCTTCCCCCCGGGCCCGGGCCTCATCCGATTCTCTGGCACTCTCCCGGGCGCCGGTCTCGTCCACGGTGACCAGCGCATTGATGGCCCGATTGTGCACAAAGATCTGTTCCAGGTGCGCATCGACAATACGGGTTGCGGTGATCTCCCCTGCGCCAAGGGCGGCGCGCAGCTCGACAACGGATCGGTAGATCGGATTCTTCATGTTCCCTCCTTGACAGCGTGAATTGACAACTGTCAGTGTGTTATCTGTTGCGTTTACCCCGTACACCGGGGCTCCGGTCCCCATTTGGTGCAACACTCAGGGTAGCGATTAACTGCTCCAGGTAAAAATTTATCTGTTCTGCAAGATCAAAAGCATGGGGGTTTGTCACGTAATGCAGTCCGATGCCGTCCACAAAGGCCACCAGATTGCGGGCGATGGATTCGGAATTTTCCAGGACATGTACGTGAAAGAGCCCCGCCGCCACGCCGTCGGCCAGGATGCTGCAGATCACCTTCCGGATGGGGGCAGAGATCACCTCCGCGCCGCCGAAACGCTGGCCCAGGGCCGGGTCTTTAATCACCAGCTGGGAGATGCCCAGGAACACCAGGATCACCTTGGGGTCATCGAGGAAGGCTTTGGTTGATGCAGCAAAAAGGGTGCGCAGACGGGTGAGTGGATCCATGTCCGAATCCAGGAGGGGCGTGATGCCCTCCTCAATGTTCTGGACCCAGGCGGCGGTTGCGGCGATGATCAGGTCGGTTTTGGAATGAAAGTATTCGTAGATGGTCCCCTTGCCGATTCCGGCGGCCTCGGCCACCTGGCTCATGGAGGTGCTCTCGAAGCCATGCTCCGCAAATACTGTCAGGGCGGCCAGGGCGATCTCACGGGATTTTTCTTCACGGTTGATGATTTTGGGTGTCATGGGACTCCGTTCCTGTTTTTATTATGACCGACCGGTCGGTCAAAAACAACCCCTTTTTTTAAAATTATGGTCCAGGCTGTGTGTGGGTCCTCCCCGTTGGCATTTTGGTCTCGTCCCTGTGTTGAAGTGGAACCACATATGGAGCAACAGCCAAATATGATTAAAGTAATTGTTGACTAAAAGCTGTAATTCCCTTAAAATTCAAGACTGTAAATTCCATTACCCCACGCCCTCGCGGGCAAAAATGAGGCAGAACTGATGAAAAACGCGTTTGGTCTTTTGGCACTTCTCTTGGTCCTCGGTTGTGATGACTCCTCCGGTAATAACGAAAATAACGTGAATAATACTAATAATGTCAATAACACCAACAATGTAAACAATGTGGTGTGTGATGGTCTTCCCCCGGCGGCATCCCTCAATCAGGGTGTGTGTCAGGGTCTTGAGAAAGTGTGCTCCCACGGAGACTGGGTGGATCCGGACTTTACCGCTGTCACCGGATACGAAGAGGAAGAGACCACATGTGACGAGCTCGACAACGACTGCGACGGGGAAGTGGACGAGGGGGTCTCCTTCACCTACTACCGAGATATGGATCTTGACGGGCAGGGGTCTCCCACCCAGTCGGTAAAAGCGTGTTCCATTCCGACCGGATATGTGGAGAACCCCAATGACTGCAATGACTCCCGCGATGATGTGTTCATGGGAGCGCCGGAGCTGTGTGACGGACTCGACAACAACTGCGACGGCGTCGTCGATGCCGGTGTCTGTGCTGCCGAGGGGAGCTGTGATGACTCCGGGGGTGAGGCACAGTGCGTGTGCAACGAGGGGTATGAGGGAACCGGGGATATCTGCGACGATGTAAATGAGTGCGACGCCGGTACCCACAACTGTCACGCCTCGGCGTTCTGCACCAACACCCAGGGGAGCTTCACCTGCGCCTGCGCCGCGGGCTACACGGGCGACGGCATTGTGGACTGCACTCCCACCTCCTGTGCCGGCATCAAGGCGCTCTATCCGGCATCCGTAGACGGCACCTACACCATCGACAGCGGTATGGGCGACGTGCAGGTCCACTGTGACATGACCTCGGACAATGGGGCGGGCTACACCATGTACAAAATTGTGGACCCTGGCCTTCAGGGAAACCAGGACGACTACCGGTCCGCCTGCGCCGATATGGGGATGGAAGTCATCGTCCCCCGCTCGAAGGCGCACGCCATGGCCATTAAAGCGTGGAACAGCGGTCTCGAGCCCAATCTGGTCAATGTTTTTCCCAAATCCAGCGGAGCCTCGGGGCTGGAGAACTTCCAGGGGCTGTGCAATTCGGTTCCCTGCTCATTTTATCTCTCCGACAGCAATAACAGCTCTTCCTCGGGGTTCCAGCCCAGCGGCAACAATCTTGTCGCCTACTCTCTCTATCTCGAAACTGCGGGCATCAACTCCTACGGTAACTGGGACGACTACTTCAACCGGGTGAATGATCCCTATCAGGGCTATGTGATCTGCTCCACCAACGACAACCCCGATCCTCTTCCTCTGGCCAACTGCAGCGAATATGCCACGGCCAATACGCTGTGGAACAAAGGTGCAGATGGCATCAGCGGTGTTTACACAGTCAATGTGAACGGCACGCTTATGGACGCGTGGTGTGATCAACTCACCGACGGCGGCGGTTGGACCCTGATCCTCAACTATGCGCACCTGGGCGGCACCAACCCTGCTCTTGCACCGTTGACTGGCGCTCTGCCCCTCAAGGGGTCCGCCACCCTGGGAGTCGATGGATCGCTCACCTCCGAGTCCTGGGGACACGCCGCGCCTTCCCTTCTGAATCAAATAGACTTCAATGAGATGCGATTTTACGGGGTCACTTCCCACGGCAGCCAGAAGGTTCACTTTACCACCGCCGATGCCACCTGTCTCGACTACGCCCGTACGGGCCTTGGTAACTGTCGGGGCATCCTGTTCGGGTACCAGCTCATGGAGGGCTCAAACACCGTGCTGCCCAACGGGGTGACACAAGGCTATGCGGATCAGGGGGATAGCGCCCTCACAAACTATCCCTTCTTTGTGGGGAGCACAGCCCGGTGGAGCATCAGCGGCCTTGGGGTTCGCTGGGAGACGGGTGATTACACCGCCTCATACACCTACAGCACTATCCACCGGGTTTTTGTGCGTTCCTTCGCCGAGGGGACCTCCTGTCGAGACATTCTCGCAAGCGGCAAATCCCGAGGTGACGGGGTATACGTCATTGATCCCGATGGTCCCGGAGGGACAACACCGTTCAAGGCGTACTGCGACATGACCACAAGAGGGGGCGGCTGGACCCTGGTGAGTGTCTATTCCAACACCGAGGGACGCCCGGTCATGTATGACTCCAATGATTATCCACGCCCCGGTGCCAGTCGCTACAATGTCCCCTACAATGTGGACCCACTGGGCATGCAGGTCATCAACGGAGGAACGGTACCCGCCTATTCCATCAACGCCGCGGTTCTGTGGGACAACTCTCAACGTGAGGTGCTTGCCTATGTGGGCGGTGTCGTGGATGACTATATCACTGCCACTCTGCCGGCGGGCTGCAACTTCTTCGACGGATCCACCTGGTGCCCCGATGATCAGTTTGGCCCCTTCACCATTGAACGATCAAACGGCACCAATCTGACTACCAACGCCTATGCCTGTACCACCGCCCACAAGGCGCCACCTTACACCGGCGACGGGTACGATGAGTTTGGGCTCCATCTCATTGACGGCATGAGTGACCTCTCCGGCCACCACTGCCACTCCAACTCCAACTCCACCTTCATTGATGGTGCAGGGTACGGCGGACGGCTCTTCACCACCTTTGAAAACTCTGCAGGCGGGTACTGGGACAATGGTGTCCATGCAAACTGGACGGGAACAATGGATCAGCCGGGGATGTTCTTTATCCGATAGATCAGCCTTCAATGAAAGGTTGAGCTTCGTCAGTGAATGTTTAACCCACTATTTTTCATTCCCTCGTGTCACCGTTGTAGTGATTTTTCCCAATTCTCAGCGCTTGCTTCGCACTTACACAAGAATTGAACGCGTTCCATGTTCCTCGTGCCGGCCGGAGTCCTGGGCCCCTGTCTTCACAGGGGAGACGAGGATCTATGTGTCAGGGTTGGGGAGCATTGCTTTGCCATGAGAATAGCAATATGACGGCGTTTGCCAGATTTACTGGATTGTCAGGGGATGGGGGAGAAGATCGGTGCGGGGCAACAAGAGAAGATCAGTGGTATCTGCGACGATGTGTGGATCGGTAACGCACGGGTCTTCTGTAGCTGCGACTGTGGCTTCTGCCGTAGGTGCGGTGACCGTATCCTCTTCTGTAGGTGCTGCGCCGAACGGGGCTGCGCCAGTAGCGGCGCTGATGATACCGGGCGTGCCAGCGGTTGTAGCGGTAACGATTGGAGCGCCAGTAGGTGGTGGCCCGGTAGTAGTTACCCCAGGTAGAGGGGATGTAGTACTGGTATCCGGACCGATAGTAGTACGGGCGTCCGAAACTGTCGAAATAGACCAGATTCCCATAATAGTAATAGGGGGTGTACCCTCCGTAGCTGTAGGATGTGGTTCCGTATGTTGCTCCACCGGCGGGAACATAACACCCGGAAGCGCCCATCACCACGCCGAGGACGGCAACGGTAGCGATAACAAGAACTTTCTTCATGGTAACTCCTTTCAAAGACAGTGAATTGGATTTATTCTAGCACCAAATCTATAGTTGCACGTAAAAAAAAAACCACACAACAAAAAAGTGACCAAGACACCAGGAAGGAAGTTATGGTACATTTTTGTAACGGTGGAAAATTTACACCGTTTTCTGTACGTCGGGCATTTTCCTTCTATTCAAAAAAAATGTCCGGCCCCAAAGAAAGGTGGCCCCCATGCGATCCATCCACGCGCTGGTTTTTGGTTTCAGTTTGTTTTTCTTAGCCTGTTCTCCCGGGGGAGGGGCGGGCAATAACGATAATAATGTTAACAATATTAACAATGTTAATAACGTCAACAACGTCAATAACCTCAATAATGTAAATAATCTGAATAATTCCAACAACAGCAATAACTTAAATAACGTCAATAACACAACCACTACAAATAATCTCAATAATCTCAATAACACCAACACCACGAACAACTCCAACAACACCAACAATGTTACCCCATACGTAGCGTTTTTGGCTCCCTCCAACGGCTCCACCATCCCCAACCCCGTCACCTTCACCATTGAGAGCGCCAATGTGGCGACGGTACAGATTCTGGCCGAGGACTGGCCACTGTCGGCCCCCTGGGACCCCCAGACCTCGACCCAGTTGACTTACACCTTCACGGGGACAGGCTTTGTCCGGCACATGAAACTTCAGGGCTTTGACAGCTCCGGGACCGTGGTGGCGGAAGATCTCATTGATATCACCGTGGAGGACGACGATCCGGGGGATCTCGTGGGCCAGTTTTATAATACTTACTACTATTTTGCCCGGGAGGTGGATTTCTCCGGGGCCGACGACACCTACGTCTATGATGCATCCTGCAACCCAATCTCCCTGGTCCCGGCTGACTTCTCCGACACGGTCTGTATTCAGGGCAGCGGTATTCTTGAGAACGGGACCGTCATCAGTTATGCCTCCACCTGCTCCTGTGGTCGCCCCTGCCCCACGGGTGGGACCGTCTGTTACCTGACTCTGGACCCCGCTCAGTTCCCCTGGGGACAGGGCTCCACCTCCAACGCAATCGAGCCCCTGGTGAGCTGGGCGGTGGATAACTCCCTGGTCTCATCGGGCACGGTGCTCTATGCCGAGGAGTGGGATGGAGTCTTCATCCCTTCCGTGGATGGCATTGGCGGGTTTACCCACGATGGGTGTTTTCGGGCCGACGACGTGGGGGGGTGGATCAACGGATACCACTACGACTTTTTCGCAGGGACCCACGACATGTGGATCGCCCTGGAGAATATCTTCCCCACCCACACCTATTTCACCGTGTACGAGAACACTCCCCACTGCGCCTACCTGAATTGAAAGCGGATGCCAAAGTTCCTTTTCTGTGCCCAATCCGGGCTAGGCGGACTTCCTGCCCCTCAGGCGGCCCCGCAAAATAGCGGCGATGCGTTTTGAGTGGGGTAACCCCAGGATGAGGGTCGAGGCGCCGTAGACCAACCCCGAGAGACTCAGAGCACCCAGGAGCACCAGCATATTGCGCAGGTTTTTTCCGCCACGCTCCCACTGGCCCAGCAGAGAGATCCCGTAGGCGACCCCTCCCATGGCGGCCGCGGAGATGGCCATCTTTGTCACATTGGAGAAGGAACGGGAGAGGGTGAGGAGGCCAATCTTCTTTCTCAGGGCAAAGAGCAGTCCGATGGCGTTGACCCAGGCGGAAATGGAGATTGCGAGGGCCAGCCCCACATGTTTCAGGGGCCACATGAGGGTGAGTCCCGCCGCCAGATAGGCGATGAGAGAGATCATGGAGACTCGGACCGGTGTTTTGGAATCGTGGAGTGCGTAGAAGGCGGGGACCACATTGCGGGCGACCGCCATGGCGGGAAGTCCTGCAGCGAAGGCCATGAGGGCGTGGGCGGTCTGCACGGTCATGCTGTGGGTGAACACGCCACGCTGGAAGAACATGGCCACCACGGGCTCGGCTATGACAATCAACCCCACCATGGAGGGGAGGATGACAAACTGGGCCAGCTCCAGAGAATGACGCAGGGTCTCCTTCATCTCGGTCATCTCTCCCGAGGAGACGTGGGCCGCCATTTTAGGCATGGCTCCTGTGGCGATGGCCACGGCAAAGACGCCCATGGGAAACTCGATGAGGCGCTGGGAGTAGTAGAGGTAGGAGACCGCACCGTCACCGAGGAAACTGGCAAGCAGACGGGAGATCATCACCGTGAGCTGGTAGATGGCCAGGCCGAAGAGGGCGGGGCCCATGAGTTTCAGGATCCGCTGGACTCCCGGGTGTTTAAAATCCAGAAGGGGCCGCGGGGAGTACCCTCTTTTGGCCATGGGGGGCAGCTGCACAAGGAATTGCAGGACACCTCCCAGGAGTACTCCCCACGCCAGGATGTAGATGGGAGAGATCCCGAACCAGGTGCCGATTTTAGGTGCCGCCACCGCCGAGGCGATGAGAGCCACGTTGAGGAGGATGGGTGCGGCGGCGGGCCACATGAAATGGCCCAGGGTGTTGAGCACTCCCATGGCGAGGGCCATGAGGGAGACAAAGAGAATGTAGGGGAACATGATCCGGGTGAGATCCACCACCAGACCAAATTTCAGGGGGTCATCCCGGTAACCCCAGGCGAAGGCCATGGAGATGGGCCAGGCGAGCAGAACCCCCGCCAAAGCGATGAGCAGCACCACCACCGCCGTGGCTGTGAAGGCCGCACTCACAAAGGCGGCGGCCTCCTTGTCACTTTTTTTCCGGTAATCCGTAAAGACGGGGATAAAGGAGATGGTGAGCGCTCCCTCGGCCAGCAGGCGGCGGAGCACGTTGGGAATGGTGAAGGCGATGAAGAAGACATCGGTGTAAAATTTATCGATGAAGGCAGCGAACACCACGTCACGGACCAGACCGAAGATGCGGCTCAGCAAGGTGAAAAAACCCACAATCCCTGCGGCTCGTGTCACGGATATCTTCTTGGTCGTCATGGGGGGAAACGGTTCTCCTTTTCCAGGCGCCGGCGGCCTGGCTTCCATTGTGTTCAGAATCGTCAAAAACACAAAATTCCCGCCGGGCGGAACCCCCGGGATTATAAAAAGGGGTGATCTCCCATGGGAAAGGGGAGCAATCCCCATGTATCCCGTACACGTTCTTCAACAAAGGAACAATGTGCCCTTGAAAACCTTCTCGAATTGGGTCAATAAATCTTTTCGTGCTATACAATTTTTCTGATATACTGTCTTGAAATTGCGCCCATGCGGGAATCACTACCCTGGTGGAGAAACACTCTAAAGGGTTGAAGATAAAGAAATATCATGGAAGAAAACCTCTCTGATCGCAGTGGAGAAACCGTAGAAAAGTTCGTTCTGGAACGACTGCTTGGTGAAGGCGGTATGGGCCAGGTTTACCTCGCCCAGCACCAGATCACCGATCGCTGGGTCGCGGTAAAGATTCTCCACCAGGAATTTGCGCAAAACAACGAGATCCTGGCCAGAATTCGTCGCGAGGCCAAGGCGGCCGCCCTCATCGGGCATCCCAATATCGTTGAAATTATTGACTCGGGGACCGACCAGTATGGCGCTCCTTTTATCGCCATGGAGCTCCTCGAGGGCGAAAGCCTCGACGATTTCCTCGAGCGCATGGGTCCCATGCCCGTGCCGTTGGCGTGCCATATTATCGCCGACATCTGCGACACGCTCACTGCTGCCCATGCCAAGGGGGTTGTCCATCGCTACATGAAGCCCGAAAACGTCTTCATGCAGAAGCGCCACAAGACAGTGGTCCCTCAGGTGAAGATACTGGACTTCGGGATCTCCAAATTCCTCACCATGGATCAGCAGGACATGTCCCTGACCAAAACAGGGACCGTCATGGGGACCCCCTATTACATGAGCGTTGAGCAGGCCATGGGTCAAAAGGTCGATGGCCGGGCAGACATCTATTCCGTGGGTGTCATTCTCTACCAGCTTCTGACCGCAAGACTCCCCTACTACGACACAAACTACAACCGTGTTCTGCTGCAGATTGTGGCGGGTGAGCATGTCCCCGTCATTGATATCCGGCCCGACCTTCCACAGGAGCTCTCCGATATCATCCAGTTGGCCATGACCAAAAACCGCGATGAGCGGTACGCTGACTGCGCGCAGTTCCGCGCCGCCCTCCTGCCCTATGTTGAAAACTATAATCTCGATGAACTGTTTGGTGCCAACGCGGCCGACGGTAATTTTGCCACAAACGATATCCCGCTGCTGACGCCCACTCCCCAAATGGCCGATGCCAGTGTCATCCGGGCTACCCTTCAGTCCACGAAGCCGGTTCTCTCTTCCACCGACACCACGGGGGAAGTGCTGGATGCCCCGCCCGCCCGCAGCAAGGGTATCTTCGTGGCCATCGCCGGAGTTGTGGTTTTGGCCGCCCTGGG
>JAHJLU010000048.1 GCA_018821745.1 Myxococcota bacterium
CAGGTAAGCCCAGTACGGTTTTTCTCTCTGAGAGCGAAGAGTCGACAACCGATGTGGCGACACTTTCATTGTCACTTTTGAAGAAAGATATTGGCGACAATGGTGGAGCGACAGATACTGACTTGCAGAGCTATATGGACGCCAAAGGGTTCGATATTCATGATCTGAAAGTGGCACGAAGAATTCTCAATGAAGAGAATGTTGCCCATAAACGGGTTCCCGTGGTAAATACTGAGAGCGTGGAAGGTGATAGACTCTTCAGTCTCTCGCCAAGCCGAATCAAGCACGCCCCGGAGTATTTCCAGGCAAATTCGGCGGGAAAAAGGGCAGATGCCCTTTCCTTCTCTTTTAACAGCCAAACCTATTCGTTTCAGGATTACTATTTGGCTCGAAAAGGTGTCCTCCCCCATAGGAGTGCTGTAGATTTCATCGGTTACCTTAGGGATGCCGCCTTGCGTCCACTGACAAAAGAACCGGCCATAACAAATCTTGAAGATTCAGAGGTTCAGAAGCTTTACGGTGTCGTTGCAAAAAACCTCCAGATTTATGCTGGTGATAGGCGGTTCAGGATCTACATGGAACCCGAAGAACAACATTGGTGGACGGATGTTTATGTTGAGGGGAAATTTGAAAAAAATGGGAGCGATTCAAAGGAGATTATCGTTTTAATTCGGGACAGGAAGGACTCAAGCGATCAAGAAAATGCGGGATATAGATGTGCCGTGGAGGGAAGCATCGACGGATCTCCGTGCTCACTCACCGACTACGATATCGGCAATTGCTATCCCAACATCTATTCCACAAGAGACAGGTACAACCAGGTTTTACCTGCTGATCATGCTTTCAGTGAATCAATAACTTGTGGTGCTGAGACTTCAACTGATCAACTCACTTGGAAAATCTGGGTTTTTACGAGGAAAGACAATGGCCCGCTGAGGCTTATCGGGGGAGTTGTTCCAGGATCCGTTCTCAATGGGCAAACTTCCGGGCAGAAGATCATGCCGGTCAATGGGGAGGCGCCGAAGATTCTGACCCATGTTGCGGCACGTGATCCCGAGGATTGCGACAAGCCCCAGATGCACTGCACAGGGCTTTCGCAGAACCTTGTTCCTCCGCTGGAGAACGAGTCCAACGAAAACTCCGATAACTACGAGAACAGTTGGAAGTATTACCTCAGTATCGCCAAACAAGCCGCTTTGGAGACCGACGCACTGGGAGAGAAACTTATCGAGTCAGGACTGCAGATGGACCTGCGCGCAGAGCAAGCGGCCAGTCAGGCAGAGGATATCTGCGGAGGTGTCGTGAACGTGGGCGATGTATTTGGTGGGTCCACGCCAACGACCTGCAACGAAGATGACTGTTCCGTCATCGACGAGTACAGCGCCTCTGATCCGACTCTGCAGAGCTGCCTGCCCACGGCAGACGACTACGTTGAGAATGTCAGCCTGAGCACTCCGCTGTGCGTGTTCAAGATTGGAACGAATGCCTCTTGTGTTTGTCCAGAGGGTGTCCTTTGCCCAGCGTGCCCGAAACAAGTGAACGAAGGGGTTGATTGTGCCTCTCTGTACTCTACTGACCCATTATATAGTGATTTTATCGCCGCTATCCCTGTTTGGACTTATTACGGGGATCACTTAAACCTGATCGGCGCCTCTTTGGAATCCCCACAGACTCAGACCAACTGCGAAATAGTCCGAACGTTGCGGAAAGATGTTGAAGATGGCAAGAATCTGGAACCATTTCAAGTAGCATCGATCACATCTCAACCTTGGTTCACTGTGGAAAATTTCAAGACTGTTGCTCAGAAGTACATGTTGAACTCAGAGCCGCTTTTCCATTACAAACTCATGAAACACGGGCAGCCTTATCTTTCGACGTATCCATCGGGAGGCTGTGTTAGACGATATCCATGGCGGGATGCAGATGGGGAAACAAACCCCCCTATAATCTGTGGAGCCGATTACGATTCTAACTATTCACTCGGAGATAGGATTGAAGATGAATTCGACGATGCCATTGCTGAACGCATCAAATGGGGATACCGGTTAGGCAATATTTTCAAAACTATCAGTTATTCGACCGGAGAGATACGTGGATTCACTTTGCCAAAGGCCCGCGCTCGCGGCACGACACATTCCGATTCTGGAGATGGGGATGGTTATGGTCCATTACAGTTTCCATATAAGCGAATTCACGGTGAATCACCTGATGGTGATGAGCGGGTTTGTCTCTTCACCAATTCTGAATCTGATTTTGTAGTCCCGGTACCTTTGGGAAACTCGTTTGAGTATGGATTGGCAAATTTAGTTGATTTGTCAGGTGGATATCATGAGGAAAGTGCAATAGCAAGGTGGCGGCTTCTCGGTGGATTGAACGGATGTCATGCAGATTCCGGTAGATACTGGTTCCATGATTATGATGCGTACTCAGGAAAGAAACTCCATCAGACATATATTTCTGCATACGATTTGTGGCACCCAGGGAATGCCAGTACATCACTTGCCCAGGAAATTGCCAGGCCCAGCACTTATCCGAAAATGACCGAGACTAGATTCAATGAGCAAGAGACAGGAGTGCATGTTGTCAATGTCGGGCAAGTAAAATTCCGTAGGTACGATGTTGAGGGAAATGGATCTGACACCGTTGTACCGGCTTACTTCACGAGTCAGTCGCTGTGGGATACGCTGGAGTTTGTCTGTCGAGACTACGAAGATGACCATGGAAGCTGCTTGTCCGTGCAGGATTTGCCGGACATTGAGAACATTCCAGATGTTTTAAAACTCAAGACCCATATCCAGTGTGTCGCAAAAGAAGTAATGGACCGAGCCCGCACCATTACTGTAGCTAAAATCCCAAAAGCGGTAGTTGATGCTTTCCGGCTGGGGGGCGACGTTGGAAGCTATCCCGATGCGAAAGGGAGACAATATGACGCTCTGGTGGCTATAGAGACCTCCCTTCGGAATATCAAAAACAGTCTGGAGAGTATTGGTGACATCACTTTCCAGGCTGGAGAGTTGATCTCAGGGGCTCACAGCAAAATGGTCGGAATAGATATTCAGGGTGAGATCGGCCATCTTCAAAGTATGCAGGCGTTAGTGAAGGCGGCAGCGGGTGCGGCGAAGGGTCTGATGAATTACACTATTTCCGCCATGTCCGGCGATCCTGTCAAGATGCTCAGTTCGGGAATCGACATGGCAGCGGATACTTATTGCGCGGGTCTGGAAAACCAGATCATGGCGCTGAAAGAAAATCTCACAGACTCAGATATCAGTACTGCTATCCATACTTTTCTGGAGGCCTACTCTGGAAAGGTTTCTCAACTCAGGGTCGCAGAAGAGTCTGTGCTCAGTTCCGTCTCCACTTTGAAGACCACAATGAACGACCTGGAGTCCCTGAAGAATAAGGCAGCCAGTGCGGTAGCAATGGCCACCTTCGCCGACTCGGACACTGTAGGACATGTATTCTATGTGAACACCGTCATGCGTCGCAGGTACAACACCAACCGTATTCTGTACGAGAACAGTCTGAAGCGAGCAAAGAAATTTTCATGGGTTGCACGGAGAGCGATTGAATTTCGGTTTGGAGTGGATCTGAGCAAGATTCACCAGGACATGCAGCTCGTGGAGGCGCCATCAACTTGGGCGGACCGGCTATGTGAGTTCTCGGGCATCGACTACTCGATCATCCGCGACGCAACAATGCTGCAGGATCCCAATTGGATGGGGGAATCGGACAACTACGCTCACGCTTACATTGGGGAATACGTGAAGAAACTGGAAGACTTCGTGACGAGCTACAGCTTCGACTATCCCTTCCACGAGAGCGAGGATCTGGCTGTTGTGTCCCTCAAACAGGACATTCTCAACGTCACCGGAACGTGCACAGTCCCTTCACACAACCTGCTGAGGTACTCTGCGTCAATCGGCAAGATCAACTCAGAGGACGAGGAGAATAGTGTATCGATCCCCCGGGGCTGGATGTCCATCCAGGATTGTGGTGATGTGGAAGGTGAACATTGGGACGAATCAGAGTGTATGGCGATCGACACCTACACTGCTGATACGGCGCATCCGTCCGCTGTTGCCATTTATGACAAGACTCATGCAGGGTTTGATGGCACATATATTGGCAGGACTCCTGGCACAAAGAACGGTGGATATGTCGCTCAGATAGTGGATATCGAGAAACCGGGAAACTACATCCTCTCTTTCTGGGTGAAAGACCTGAGTGGTGCTCCGACGCCAACGAATATGCGGCTTGCACTTACCTCGAACGGTAATCCCATCCCGACTGTGGGGACGGAGTTTAATGGTGGGGAAAAATCGTTTGCTCCTCAATCTACCTGGACGCTTATGACGTTCAGGTTCAACCTTCCCTCCAGTGGGACCGTCCTGCTGGAAATCCATCCGTCCGCCTACAATTCCTCTAATCCAGGTGAAGAGGTGATCGACGAACAGGGAAATGCAGTGCACGGCAGTATCGCTATGGATAAAATCCAGTTGGAGTATGTGGAGCCCGACCGCTGTACAATCTCTGGCGGGACGGTTGAGTCGAGCTGCGAGCCTCTACCGTTCGAGGCAGTGGATGCCGATCTGACTATCTCAGTGGATGGCTGCGACGATCAGGACGGGAGCATCATGCGGAAGCGTTTTGAGCGCAAGTGCATCTGCACGTCACCGACCGGAATGTGCGCAGATTCACCCGATAATCCGTATATTAAGTGCTACTACGAGGTGAATTTTGCCCTGTCCCTTGAGGACATGGAGAGCGGTAAACTGATGCCCTCCTCCAGCATTTCGTTGTTTAATTACAATTATCGGCACAACAAGGTGGCGCTGAACCTCGTCGGGACCAATGTTCGGGAATGTCCTGATGGCTCCAGTTCCTCCTGCTATGCCAACGCCTACGTTCCCTTCAGCATGCATCACTCGGGAAAGGTACGGTTACGCAACCACGAGCGACAAACCATGTCGTTTGAGATGGACGAAGGCAAGATTGTGCGCGCCAAATCGCTCGCAGCCGAGGTGCTGGTCACCAACCCAATGAGCAGTAGCCATGCGACACTTCTGAATGATTATTACAAGATGGAGATCCGAGGGCGGCCGCTCCAAGGGCAGTACGTGCTTCGCATCTGGGATGACAACTACATGAACTGGAACAATGTGGAGGATGTCCAGCTCATATGGAAATATCGTTACTGGACACAGTTCGAAAACAATCAGTATTAGGAAAAATAGGTTCCCTCCCTGAAGACCACTGTGGGGAGGGAACTATTTTTTCCTGCTGACAGGTACTGGACCAAGTTCTCGAGCGGCGAATAGGGATTGATAGGAACTTCACTTATTAGGGTACTGGATTCACCATGAAACGCATTTCCACTTTTGTGTCTGGTCGTAATATCACTCATCTTTTGATGATCATGTGGTTGTTTCTCCTGTTCGGCTGTGGTGGGCAGGATGAGCTCCCAGAAGATGAGACTATTTTGGAGAACGCAGCACCTACCAGGACACTGCCTGAAGTGGAAATGCGGGGTGATTCTGATACCTCGGGGAATAACGCAGCCAGCATCATTCCTCCACCTCCTTTCATGGGGGTGACTTTCAGTCCAAACTCCAGTGCATTGGGACAAACACGGACGATATATATTTATGGCACTAACACTTCATTCACTTCTGCCACCTACCTCGACACAAGGAGTTCCACTCTCGTTGTCTCGAACAAGTATATTTACAGCAGCACATTGATGCGGGTGACGCTGGCGGTTTCCACTGGAGCGTCAGCCGGACCAAAAACGTTCTATGTTCGCAACTGCAACACCTCAGGGTCATACTGTGCACAGACATTTCATGTGACCCCCTATATTTCCAGTATTTCGCCAACCTATGTGTACAAGGGCGACCCATATCCTGTGGCAGTGACGGGCGTGGGAACCCACTTCGATTCTTCCACCACCATCAGTGACAATTCCTTTGCGCTCTTCTCCTATATAAATTCAGTGAACTCGGCAACGTCAGCTACAGTGCATTTTGGCGCGTCTTCGTTTTATCTCCTCAATCCGGGGACTTACACCTTCACGATGAACACGGGCACTGAACATGTGTCCCATTCCATCGAAGTTCTGGCCAGTCCTACGATTTCACTTTCACAAACCGCTGAGACCATTGGCAAGACGGTGACGTTTACTGTAACCGGGAATAGCTCTACATTGTTTGATGGTAATTCAACTGTGGAATTTTATAATGAGCCAGGGATTGAAATTGTGAGTCAGGTAAGAACGGGGGATCACACTAAGGTTGTGACCGCAATTCTACACGATACAATATCGCCTGGTGCTAAAGGGGTTCGAATTACCAATTGTGCTCCTAACTTTTCCGGGACGTGCACGGCCACCTTCACCGTGAACCCTTACCCTGTCGGGCAGGAGCCGGTGATTACTCTGGGTAAGAACATATTCTACCAGTACTCTGACCAGACATTTTACGTGAATGGGGACTACACACATTTCCACTATTACAATACCTCAGTAACGACGACTGCTAATAATGTTTTTCCTTCAGTGGTTGGTGTTCAGTCTGGTGTAGAGTTGGAAACTAGGTTTTATATTTACGGAGATGCAGAGCTCGGCCAACACACTGTTACCTTTCACACCGGTGGCGAGCACGTGTCTGCAGGATTTGAGGTTCGAGTAGAGCCAAGAGTGACGGTCATTAACCCATCTGCTACCTTGGGTTCGAGACATACTTTCACGCTGACACCAAACTCTTCGGCCACGCTTGGTGTTAACTCGGTAGTGAGCTACCTTGGGGCGGACAATATCGAGATTATCAGCCAGACACTGAGTAGTGGGAATATCACGGTTGTGGCCGATATCCATAATAACTCAGTGACAACAGGTTCAAAGAGTTGGAAGGTTTCACATTGTGACACGGTAGAGGACCGAGAATGCTATTTTGGTACAACGGTGAATGGGTATCCCCCTGGTGAAACTCCTTCGGTTAGCATGGGGCAGAGCGTGGTGTATCGAGGAAGCCTGACCCCATCGTTCAATGTGGCGGGGAGTTTCACGAACTTCGTCGATGGTCAGACAACGGTGGCGTCCTTGACCAGTCCCTTGGTGCTTACTCCTGTTATCACCACCGTGAGCAGCCCCACTCAGTTGTCCATGACCATGAGTGCCACGGCAGGGGCGGCCCTTCAGCAGCATACGCTGGAGTTTGTGACCTACGGCGAGCATATACAGACAACCGTGCAGGTGAAAGAGGCCCCCATCGCGGTGCTTTCTCCCACCTCGGCGGAATACGGTAAGCGTGTGTTGTACACCGTATCTGGAAACACCTCCAACGACTTTTCCTCTTCCACACTGGCCTTTGATGATCCGGATATTGAGATTGAGACTCCATACCATGAGCAAACGGCATCACACATCCAATTCTATGCTTATATCCACGACAACGCCACCCACGGATCTACAGCCAACCTGACCATCACGGATATTGATCCCGTGGAGCACCAGACTGCATATGTCCCACTGGGCCTTATGAACTACGGAGCGAATGCCCCGGCGATCATCTCCATGAGTCGGACCTATGGATATAAAGGTGAGACCAACATCCCTGTCACCGTTGAGGGAGCGAACACGCAATTTACCCAGGGAGAGACCACGGTCACCAGCAATTGTAATGGCATGAATTTCTCAGGTGTGAGCGTCTCTTCTTTGACGAGCATGAGTTTCACCTACACTATCGACTCAGAATCTTATCCCCAGAACTGCACTTTCTTCTTTACCACCTACGGCGAGCATCTCTTTTCTTCCTTTGAGATTCGTCCCGATCCATCCTTTGTGAGCATTGCGCCCGATGAAGGCAAGCAGGGCACTGCTTTCGACATTTCCATCACCGGCCAGAATACCCACTTCAGTCAGACGGAGAGCGTGCTTTCTTTCTCTGGTACCCCCGAAATATTGGTGGACATAAAACCCGAAACGACGGCCGAATTATTCCAGGCCACCATCACCATCCCCGAGTTCGCCACCCGTGGCGTGCATAGCTTCACGCTGACTACTGGGGCTGAGATCATAGAGGGGACCTTCACGGTCCTGCGCGGGGATCCATGGTTCTCCATCTCCCAAAGCAGTTTCACCATGCTCCAGTCCTATCCCGTGACGGTCGAGACCCACTACATGGATCTCACCGAGGCCTTCACGGTGACCAACACCTGTGGCGCCACGATCAATTCGGAACAGGTGACTTCAAGCTCTTCGGGTACCTTCACCGTGAATGTTCCCCTCACGGCAGTGAAGGGTGCTTGCACCATCAGTGTAGCTGATGCCGAG
>JAHJLU010000567.1 GCA_018821745.1 Myxococcota bacterium
CACCCCTTCAGCGACTACCAGACGGGCGCCATCACCTTCGTGCAAAGGTTCGGGTCGTCCCTCAACATGAACCTCCATTTCCACACCCTCTTTCTCGATGGCGTCTACCAAAAACCTCAAGGTGACGCACAGAACCCCCCATTTATCATGGCGAGCAAACCAAAGGACGAGGAGATAAAGAAGCTTTCCGAGCAGATCTCCTCTGCCATCATCAAGATGCTCGACGACAAAGGAGTACTTGAGAGATTCAAGGACCAGGACCCACTCCTTCAATACAACCTCCCCCTCGCACTATAGTTGAGTTGCGTTTTGGGCTGCTTGCAGACCACAACGCCTACGAAACTTATGCACTCTGTGTAAGATCACCGGAGCCTCCATCCAGCACCGCATCGCCCTGGGAGAAAACGCCCCCAACAAAGTGCGCCGCATCCTGCAGGACCCCCATGAGGGCCAACGGACCGGACATCTCTGCTACGCATCCAACGGCTTCTCGCTCCACGCCGCCACCAACATCCCCGCGTGGGACAGAAAACGCCTCTTCAACCTCTGCCTCTAAATCACGAGGCCACCCTTATCCAACGAGAGTCTTGAGGAACTCCCAAACGGAGATCTCACCTTCAAGCTCAAGACCCCATGGGACGATGGGACCACTCACTTGGTGGTCACCCCCACGGAGCTCATTGAAAAGCTTGCCGCCATAATCCCACCCCCTCGATTCCATCAACTCCGATACCACGGTCACTGGACTGGGTCACGTTGCGCTCTCCACAGCTAGTAGTTGCACTGCCGCTATTCACGGCAGCGCCCCAGTCCAGCGTAGCCCCAAACGCAAAGTATCGCTCCATGGTGGTTCCCCAAAAACCAGTTGAGAACCCAGATGAAGAGACCTCCCCAGCACTGCCTCACCCAAACACCAGTGCCAAGCGCTCATGGGCTCAGTCCTCGTCGGGAGATATTAGTGCATACCAGCGCAATGCAAGGGTTGCTGTGCAAACTCGCAACACCCCTCCTCGGTCAAACATGTCTACGACATCGACATGAACTTCGTCGGGCGATATAGGTGTATGCTAACGCAGTGCCAGGGTTGCTCGCAAACTCGCAACACCCCTCCTCAGGTGCCCCTCCTGCGGCGGAGAGTTGAAAATCGTTGCCTTTATCACCGACCCGTGTGAGATCAACCGCTACCTTCTCGGCACGGGTCAATCCATTGAAGCCCCCTCTTTTGCACCGGCCCGCGCTTCCCCTACTATTGAGCTCTTTGAGTCGGAGTACCCGGAAGAGCTCTACGCACAGGATATTGCTTATCAAGACTTCGATGAGATCCAGCATTCCCCTGACTGCTGATCCGACTCACAACGAACAAGGGGGTCAACCTGCCACAGCGAGGCAAGGGGAGAAGTGCGTCCAGATGGCCGATTTCTTGACTTTAAATGCTGCCAAATGCTAGAAAAAGGGAGAGGGTAAGTACCAAAATACAAAATTCCACAACATCAGGATGCTGATCGATACTTGGCGAAAACTGAAAAATGCGGTTTGAAACTCTTACCATTTCTGTCAATGATCTTGATCATCATGGACTTGCCACGCACCCTCCCTGAGCGGGCTGCCCCGCGGTCGATGCAGCACCCACGCCCTCGGGGCCGGGGCGCCCCTTGGGGTGGCCCGCTCAGGGCACCGCGGCTCACCATCACCGGTCCGGGGCGCTGCGGCGCTGCCCTGTTCTTCAGGTCTCCTCGGAACAAGGAAAAAATCCCCCTTGGCGAAACGTCGAAATCGTGGTTTGACGATGGTGTGCCCGGTGGACCGTCTTTCGCCGCCGCCGGCCACCGAGAATCCAAAGGGGAACCCCGAGGAACGATCCATGTGCGGAAGAGCGAGGTCACCGCGTTATGAGGCTGAAGAAGAACAACTCCTTATGTTTTGCCATGGGTTTGCTGCTGCTGGTGCTCACGGGTTGCGATGACCCAAAGACCCCTCCGGATCAGGGCGCTGTTTCAAGCGAAAATTCAACGGTGGAGAGCGCCCCGGCCTTCTATGACCCCCAGACACAGCGGTTTCACAGCACCATCACCGTTACGGTGAGGGACGCATCGGAGCATCCCCTCGAGGGCGTGGACGTGGGTCTCTCGACGGACGCGACCTCGGTCTTGGTGCAGGCATCGACGGTGTCCACGGATGCAGAGGGGAGCGCCCGGTTTGACGTCTCCGGAAGCCAGCTCGGGGAACACACGATCTGGGTCCGGGCACAGCAGAGCGGGCAGGATCCCGTGCCCCTCACCGATGCGGTGCTCGCGGTAGAGGCCTCGCTCACGCTGGAGTCCGCTGGGGAACCTTCTTATGTCTGGGATATTGGCACCTTCGGGCTCCTGATGACCCTGCGGGATGGTGCTGGCCTCATCGCCTCCGGCACGGTCGTGGCGGATCATTCGGGGGTCTCCCCGCAGAGCAACACCACAGACGCGTCCGGGCAGGCGCTCGTTTGGGTTACCACGCAGGAGCGGGGAACGGTTGAGCTCCTGTTCTCCCTGACGGGCGTTGAGGGGAGCATCAGCGCACAGGCGGTCTTGCCGGCCTTCGGCCATGGCAGCGTCCGGCCAGCGTGTCAATATGCGCCGGACCCCGGACGGACCGCCTATTACGAAGCCCCCGTCGTCGTCGCCGCGGACTGGAGCGAGCCGGTGAAGGTCTCCGCACCCCTTGACGACGCATGCCCCAACGACGCGATTTCCCTGAGCAATGATGGGCAGACACTCTATTTCTACTGGTCTCCCGTTGTCGGGGGGAGCAATGAACAGGCCCTCCACATCCATACGGGGACCTACTACGCCGAGTTGACGGGGGCAGGGCCTGGCAGCTTCACCGTGCCGCGGTTCTATGACCTCAACGGCGGCAGCGGGGGGTCCGTCGATGGGGCCCTGAGTTTTACTCCCGATGGTTCGGAGGTCATCTTTCATTCCACGAGGGGGGGGAACCTCGGCTTTCAGGAGGACCCGCCCGTCGATGATTTCATGGACATGTACGTCTCCGCCGTCGTCGACGGCGTGCCGGGCGTGGCGGTGAACCCCGGGGCTCCGTTGAACTCGATCTTTCTCGACGGCGAGCACGGGCTGAACACCGATGGCTCAGTGCTCTACTTCTCCTCCGACCGGCCGGGAGGCGAGGGGGGGATCGACATCTGGTGCTCCGAACGGGAGGGCCAGAGCTTTGGCGAACCCGTGAACCCGGGGCCTCCGCTGAACACCGCCCAGTGGGAAGGGCAGCCGAATTTCGGCCCCTCGGAACCGGACACCATGTACTTCGTGTCCAACCGCGACGGACCCTCCGCAATCTACCGGAGCGTCTACCATGAGGGCGCGTGGAGTGAACCCCAGCTGCTGATTACCGGCTATGTGGGTGAGCCGGCCATCTCCCCCGACGGTCAGGTCCTGTATTTCGTGCATGTCCTCGTGGACGACGACGGTGTCTACGGATCAAACATCTGGTATGTTGTCCAAAACTGAGCGGCATTTGGACGCGGCTAGGGCGCGGGGGGCGGATCTCCGTCGTCGAGGTCCAGGGCCAACGTGCCGCCGGGGTTCATGATGCCGTGGGGGTCGAAGTGGGCCTTCAGGGCCTTGAGCAGGGCCATGCCCTCGGCCCCCAGGGACCTCGGCAGCCACGGGGCCAGCATCTTGCCGATGCCGTGGTGGTGGCTCAGGGCCGCCCCCGAGGAGATGATAGTCTCGACGAGGCCGGCGTGGAAGGGGATGAACTCCCCGAGCTCCATCCGGGCGATGAAGATGAAGTACAGGTTGCAGCCCTGGGGATAGGCGTGGGAGATGTGGGTCATGGCGATGGTCCCGGGCCGTCGCTTGAGGTAGGCGCCGACCGTGGTGTGGACGTCGGGGAGCTGCTCCCAGTTGACGGCGCACTCGAGGGTGTCGATGAGGATGCCGTGGTCGCCCAGGGCGTCGCGGAGGTAGGGATCCCGATACCGGCCGTGCTCCCACATCTTGACCCCGTAGGAGGTGGCGTTCATGGCGCCGTGCCGGCCGCAGACGGCCTTGACGTTTTTGGCCACGAGCTTGGCGTAGCGCTTGTGTCCGTCGGCGCTCCCGAGCAGAAGGCAGCGCTCCTGGGGTTTGTACCCGCGCACGCTCATGATCCGGTCGATGGTGGTCCCCTCGATCCCGTAGAGCTTGAACCCGACGGCCGTCTCCTCGGGGTCGGAGAGCCGAAAGACCGAGGGGCGGCCGCACTCGGACTGCATCACCTCCCGGTAGGCCGCCAGGGCCTCGGGCCATGATCTGAAGACGAAACTGAAGCGCTGCCGGGTGTCGGGAGTGTGGCGGAAGATCTTGAGGGTCACGGACACCAGGACGCCGAAGGCGCCCTCGCTCCCCATGAGGATCTGGTCGATGTCGGGTCCCGTGGCCCGGGCGGGGTGGGCCGTGGTCCTGAGGATGTCCCGGGGCGTCACGTACTCCTGGCAGAGTACCAAGTGTTCGATCTTGCCGTAGGAGGTGGAGTTCTGCCCGGCCCCCCTCGTGACGACCCAGCCGCCCACGCAGGAGAACTCGAAGGACTGGGGGAAGTGGCCACAGGTGTAGTCGTGGGCCGTCTGGTGGGTGCGCGAGGCGCTGTTGATGATGGCCTCCAGCGCGGGGCCATAGATGCCCGGCTCGCAGCGGACCGTCTGGTTCACCTCGCCGATCTCCAGGACCCGGTTCATGTGGGTCCGCATGTCCAGGGTGATCCCCCCCTTGACGCACTCCGTCCCCCGGGTCACCGAGGAGCCGCCGCCAAAGACGTACACAGGGATCCGGTGCGTGTGGCAGTGGGCCACGATGGCGACGACGTCTTCCCGACCTCGGGGATGGACCACCAGGTCGGGCAGGTGCTCCACGATCCGGTGCCGCAGGCGCAGCAGGTCGATCATGGTCTTGCCGTAGCTCGTGGCCAGGCGGGAGTAGGTGTCACGGCCCAGGTTCTCCTCGCCCACCAGCTCCTCGAACCACGCCAGGTGCCGGGCCTCCAGCCCCGGCGGCCGATCGTCGGGGATCAGGTCCAGCCCAAGGTCGGGAGGCTCCGCAAGGTCGCCGTCGCCGAGGCCGAAGGTCTCCCGCATGAGGGCCACGAGCCGATCGCTCGGGTGTTTGTACTCGTCGGGGGCGCCCCACTTGAAGAGCGCGCGGTAGGACCCCGCCGGGGGTGGCGTCTCATACCAGGGGGAGCGCTCAGGGGGTGTCTTCTTTTTCATGGTCGTACCTCCTCATGTCGTCGGTGGAGATCACGTCTATCCCCAGCCCCAGCACGTCGCGCAGGATCACCTCGCCGGGGCCCGCCCGGTGGCTCACCACGACCCGGTTCACCTCGCGCATCACCGCAAAGATGCGGGCCAGGGGGATCTCCCCAGAGGTCCGCACCGCCAGCCGTGGGTGATCGGGGATGCTGGTCTTCACCGTGGTCGTGACCGTCCGCTCCGGGTTGGTGCGTTCCTTGATGGCGTAGTCTGACCCGAGTCTGCAGCCGCTGCCCTCCACCGTGAACCCGCCGTCACCGCGGGTGACGGTCAGGGCGCACCCGCGGGGACACAGGATGCAGGTCAGCGCGGCGCGGTTCTCGGTGGTCATGGGGCCTCCTCCAGGATGAACCGCAGGGGGCCGTCGATGGCGCCCGGGCTCCGCAGGGCGATCCGCTCCATCTCCGGTGGCCGGATGACGGGGTAGGTCTTCTGAAGCAGGGTCCGCCCGCCGGCCTCGACGCGCAGCGTGGGTCTCCAGAGGGTCCTGGCGCCGCGGAAGAAAAAGAGCAGGTCGGCGTCCCATGCCCGGGAGACGCGCTGGGGGACGAGGGTGGCGATGGGGCCCTGGATGATCACGGGCTCCGAGGGTGTGGCCGTGGGGATCCGGGCGAACCGGGCGGCGTGCTCCCCAGCCACGCGGGCGCTCTCGGAGACGTAGTCCACCAGATCGTTCACGTGGAGGGCGTTCCCGCAGGAGAAGACGCCCGGGACCGAGGTCATCAGGGTCTGGTCCACCACGGGGCCCCCCGTGGCCGGATCAAGCTGTGTGCCGAGGAGCTCGCCGATCTCGTTCTCGGGGATGAGCCCCACCGACAGGATGACCCCGTCACAGTTCACCCGCCGCTCGGTGCCGCCAAGGGGGCGCCGCGCATCGTCCACGCGCTGCACCGTGACCGCCTCGACCCTGTCCCGGCCGTGTGTTGCGGGTGACGGTCGTGGACAGGTGCAGGGGGATGCGGAAGTCCTCCAGGCACTGGGCGATGTTGCGGGTGAGCCCCGAGGGCTCGGGCTGGAGCTCGTACACGCCCTCCACCCGGGCGCCCTCCAGCGTGAGCCGCCGGGCCATGATGAGCCCTATATCGCCGGAACCCACTATAACAACCTCCCTGCCCGGCAGGAGCCCCTCTATATTGATAAGCTTCTGAGCAAGGCCCGCGGAAAATATCCCGGCGGGCCTCGTGCCCGGTATATGCACCATCTCCCGCGTCTTTTCGCGGCATCCGGTCGCCATGATAAGCGCTCTTGCCTTTACGGTATTGATCGCGCCCGGTTTTATGTAGGTGAGGGTCTTATCCTTGTCCAGCCGGAC
>JAHJLU010000568.1 GCA_018821745.1 Myxococcota bacterium
GGACCTCGCCGTGAGAAGCTCCGCATTGGTAGTATATTTTGCGCTCAGGAGAAGGCTCAACTTGTCGTAGGTTATTTGTGCCGCCTTCACCGCCTCCCGCCGTGCCTTGATGAGAGCGCGGGCGGTGAGCATCTCCAGGTGCGCCTTGTGAATCTCAAGGGTCACCCCCCGCCTCGCCTTCTCCCTCGTGAGATCAATCTCCCGCCCCTTGAGGGCCAGCTTGTCCAGCTCCCGCTTCTTGTTCATCCAGTCAAACTCCCACGAGAGGGTGAGGCCGATGAACCACTGATTTTCGGGCTCGAGATCGCCAAACCCCTGGGAGTTTTTGTATTGGGTCACCGCGAGAATCCGGGGCAGCCGATCAAAACTCAGGGCCTTTTTGGCGTATTCCAGTTGCTCCTGCTTGAGTGAGATGAGGGCAAAGGCCGGTCGTTTTGTAAAGGCGCTCTGCTCACAGGCCGTGGTGGAGAGCACGCGGGAGGTGGAGACCGGTGGTACTTCCAGGGTTATGCGGGTATCGAGCTTCATCCCCAGTAAATAGGCAAGATACTGCCGGGAGAGGAGGGTAGCGGCGATCACCTTTATTTTCTGTGCCTTGAGATCTGCTTTGGCGCTGTGAATTTTGGCCAACTCGCTGTCCGTGATCAGTTTGGCATCCAGCAGGTTCCTTACCCGCTTCTCCTGCGAATCGAGCATTTTCTCCGCCTGGGCAATGACGCGCAGAAAGGCATCGGCTTTGAGGCAATTATAGTACGCCTTCTCCACCTCCTCGCGGATCTTCCTGGTGTCCATCTTCCACTTGGTGGAGCGCGCCTTGATCTCGGCCTTGTCCAGATCATAGAGGGATTTGAGAGAGAGCAGCGGGGTGAGGGGCTGCGCCACCGTCACCGTGGATTGAACCGTCCACTGCTTTCGAATGAGCATGGGGGGGAAGGAGATAGTGATGGGAAGATCAGAGGGGAGGGAAATACCCATCTCCAGTTTGTCATTCCAGAACAGCGCCGAGGCCTCCACCTTGATGATGGGATAGAGCTTTCGCTTGCTGACCTGCTTCTGGATCCGGGCCTCCTCAATGGCCAGGGCCCCGAGGCGCAGATCCGTATTCTGGCGCAGAGCCAGTCTTAATGCCCCGCTCAGCGTGAGGTGGACATGCCCGGAGAAGGTGAGCCCCAGCGTGGGGGATGGGCTCCGTGACGGCTCGCCTTTTGCGGTGTGGGAAACGACTGTTGGTCTGGCTTGGGGTGCCTTGAGTTCTGCTCCCGGTTTTTTTGGAACCTCTGTGGCACCGGATGACTTCACCGGGGGCGTAACTCCCGGTAAGTTAATCAGGGAAATCAAGAACATGAGGATTAGCATGGCAGGACCTCCCCTTTCTCTTTTTGGGGTGGTCTGTGGGTAACCACCTTGTAATAAATCACGGGGATCACCACCAGGGTGAGCACGGTGGAGACGGCGAGCCCAAAAATCATGGTCCAGGCCATGGGGTTCCACATGACTCCGCCCCACAACGCCAGGGGAAACAGCCCGCCGATGGTGGTCGCGGCCGTGAGGAGAATCGGTCGCAGCCGGGTAATCCCTGCCTTGATCACCGCCTCGCGGTACTCCATCCCTCTGGCCACCTCGGTCACCACAAACTCCACCCACACAACGGCGTTTTTAATGACAATTCCAGCGAGGGCGATGACCCCCAGGAAGGCAGAAAAACCAAAGGAGTTGTTGGTAAAATAGAGGCCGAGGACCGCTCCGATCACCGCAAGCGGGATGCTCCCCAGGATAACAATGGCCTGGAGAAAGGTCCCGAACTGCAATACGAGCACAAAAAAGAGCGCAAACACCGTGATGATAAAGATCCGCGTAAGATCACCGAAGGTTTTAGTGCGCTCCTTCTCCTCACCCTCCACCAGCAGCTCGTAGCCCGCGGGTTTCGCGATGGATCGAATCCGGGGGAGGGCTCTCTTCAGTACACCGTTGGCCAAGACCCCCTGTTTGAGATATCCATGGACAATAATCGCGCGCCGTCCGTCGCTCCGGTGAATTTTTCCCACCTCCCACTGCGGCTCGAAGGTCACAAAGGATGAGAGGGGGACCGCTCCCCCAGTGGCCTGGGAACGAACATACATGCGCTTGAGATCATCGGAGCTTTTCACCTGGCTTCGATCCAGTTCCAGCACCACTTCCATGGGGTCATCCTCTGCCCTCCAGGTGGCCACGGGCATTCCATTGGCCGCGGTGATGAGCGCCAGCGCAATATCCAGCCGCGTGACACCGATACGAAATGCCTTCTCCTCGTCTACTCTGATTTTGTAGGCCAGCGCATCGGAGCCAAAGTTGTCACGGACGGAGAGAATGCCCTCGGTGTCGAGCAGGACCCGCTGGATCTCCTGGGAGATCCTCCTCAGTTCAACGATGTCATCACCCTTGACCTTGATGGCGATAGGGCTCTCCAGGCCGATCCCCAGAATAACTTCCTTTGGAACAATACGAACACCCGGGATATGTTTTGTTTTCTCCGAGAGCTCCCGCACCAGGTCACGGCTGGCCTGGGGAGAGGTGGTGTTGACCATCATCTGGGCAAGGTTGAAAGAGTTGAGCTCGGGGAGGTGGGTAATGGTGAAGCGGGGCAGCCCCACACCCACGGTGGTCAGCGTTGAGACCACGCGGGGATCTTTTTGCACCAGCTTCTCCACCGCCCTGGCCTTTTCGTCCGTACTGGCGACGGAGCTGCCCTCGGGGGTCCAGATGTCGATGGTGAACTGATCCCGGTCAGCGTTGGGGAAGAAGGAGACCCCCAGCTTCCCCGCGAGATAGAGGGAACCGCCGAAGGCGCCCAGAGCGAGGAGTATGACAAGGGGCCACATGGTCAGACTTGCGGCCATAATGCGCCGGTAGACCCGCCCGAAGAGGGACTCCCGGTTTCCTTCCTTGATGCGCTTTTGCCGCTTCTTCTCCCTGCTGCCGGCACCGAACCGGAGGAAAGCGTAGGCACACAGGGGCGTGAAGGTGACGGAGATAAAAAATGAGGCCGAGAGGGAGAGGGTGAGCACCCAGGGCAACGCCTTGATATATGCCCCCATCTCATCGGGAAGCAGGACAAGGGGGAAAAACGCGAGGATTGAGGCGATGGTACCACCGAGGATGGGCAAAATAAGCTCATGCCCACCCTTTATACAGGACTCTTTCAGAGGCGTCCCCGCATCCAGGTGGTTGTGGATGTGGTCAATAACAATGATGGAGTTATCCACCAACATCCCCAGCGCGATAATAAAGGCCGCCACCGACGCCCGTTCCAGATCGACACCCACCAGGGGCATGAACACCAGGGAGACCAAAATGGCCAGGGGCAGACCCAGGGCCACGAGGAGGGAGGATCCGATCCCCAGCAGCACCGCCATGGCCAGCGCCACGATAATTACGCTCTGGTAAAGATTATCGATGAAATCGCCGAGGTTTTTATCCACATGGATGGGCTGGTCGTGGACCAGGAAGGTGCGGATTCCCTCGGGCAGAGTCCGGGAAAAGGTGGCCAGAACAGCGCGCACTTTGATGCCCATTTTCGTGACATCAAATCCCTTCTTCATGGTGATATTCAGAATAATGCTGCTCTTGCCATTGGTCCGGTAATAGGTGTTCTGGGGATCTTTATAGCGCTGTTTGATGGAGAAGACCTTGCCCAGGGTGAGGGGCTCTCCGGTCTTGGGTGAGACGGCGAAGATCTGATTCTTCAACTCTTTGATTTTACTGTATTCAGTAGGGGGAGCCAGCCGAATATCCGCCGTTGGCGTGTGGTAAATACCGCCGGGGAGTCCCATGTTCTGGGCCGTGAGCAGCCGCTGGGCGGTTATGGGGGTAAAGTCGTAGTTGAGAAAATCATCCAGGCTCCCGGAGATGGCAATCTCCTCCTCACGCTGCCCGAGCATCTCCACCTTCCCCACGGACGAAATGGAGAGCAGCCGCTCTTTGAGTTGATCCGCCAGGGTTTTCATGGTTTTGGGGTCTTTTTTGTCCCCCTCCACGGACACAATCATGGAGACCACGTCGCCGAAATCGTCGATGACCTTGGGACCCTGCACCGTACTGGGGAGTCGCCCGCGGATGGAATCAATCCTCGCCCGGACCACATCCCACTGCTGCTGGAAGTTGGAATTATAGTTCACCTTCAGCATGATAAAGGAGACGTTGTTCCTGGAATTGGACTTGATCTCCTCAATGGTGGAGATGGATTCCAGTGCCTCCTCGATGGGTCGGGTCACCTTCTTCTCCACCTCCTGGGCGCTGGCCCCGGGATAGATGGTGAAGATGGCCGCCCAGGATATTTCAATCTTGGGATCTTCCCTGCGGGAGATATTCTTGTAGGTGTACAGTCCATAGGCGGAGAATCCTGCGAACAACAGCAAAATTACCGCGGGTTTCTTCAGGGAGAACTCGGAAAATTTCATTTGGGCACGGACTTACCACCCATGGGGGCGGGTCCCTTCTTCATGGAGCGCCAGGGGTTAACCGCGGGCTTCACCACTGACTTCACCGGGGCCGGGGCTTTGGAAACCATCGCAGGCTTTGCCGCTGGTTTTACCGCTGGCTTCACCGCTGACTTCACCGCTGACTTCA
>JAHJLU010000569.1 GCA_018821745.1 Myxococcota bacterium
AAACTCTTAGTCTGGTCCCCGGTCTACGGGTATATTCCCCTCTCCCAGGTTGCCCGAAGAGTCTTTGCCATGGGCCCCAACGTCATCTCCCACGAGAACGGACAGCGTCGAATCCTCATCACGGGGAATTTTTCCCGGACCAACACCGTGGGGCTTGTCAAAACACTTCGAAAACGCATCTCCAGGGAAGTACCCATGCCTTCCGGATACAGTGTCACCTATGGGGGTCAGTTCGAAAATGAGAGCCGATCGACACGCTCCATGCTGTGGGCGCTGGTTTTCATTGTCATCGCCATTGGTTCCATTTTCTATTTTGTGTTCAAATCCTTCTGGCTGGCCATATTGCTGCTGCTCAATCTGCCCTTCGCCGCAAGTGGTGGAGTTATAGCCATGGCACTCATGGGGATTCCCCTGAGTGTCGCATCAATGCTGGGCTTTATCGCACTTTTTGGTGTCGCCGTGAGAAACGGAATTATCCTGGTCTCCCACTACCGGCATCTTCGCAGCACAACAACCACGTCCCTCCCCGATGCGGTGACCCGGGGCTCCATTGAGAGGCTCTCGCCCATCCTCATGACAGCCCTCACTTCCATGCTGGCCCTCACTCCCCTTGTGCTGCTGGGGGACATTCCGGGAAACGAGATCCAGTCGCCCATGGCCGTGGTTATTGTGGGAGGTCTCTTCACCTCAACCACGCTCAGCCTCTTGATCCTCCCAGGTTTTTACCTCACGCTGTCCAGATTTCTCTCACGGCGCAATCAAAAAACACCGGCGGCGGGAGAATTACAGTGAAGCGCAGACACCCCAGATTTCCGTGGTGTTGATATCGTCAGTCACCTGATAGCAGCTCTGGCCGGAGCTGCAGCCGGAACTTCCCAGTTCACAATATTTATAGCACTGCTGCGCCACACACCCGGCCCCCTTGATACACTCCTCATCGTATGTGCAGGACCCGCCCAAGGGCACCGTGCCACCGCCGGGAACACAGACGGTAGAATCATCGGTGCCAAGAAATACGCAGTGCTGGGGACTCTGGCAGTTCTGTTCCACAGGGTCGCATCCGGTCTTCGCGCACAGGTACATGAGGCCCCCGCCTGATTTGTTCACGCTGAAAAGGCACTGTGAACCCGCAGGGCAGTTATGGGCAGGACTGGAGGTGTCGTTGTCGCAAAAAGGAGCGCATCCGTAGTTGAACAGACACATCGCACCGAAGGGGCAATAATCCTCCGTTGTGAGATTACAGGTATCAAAGAGATCCCCCGTTCCCACCAGATCCTCATTGAGACATTGCGACGTCAGGCTTTCTGCGTATATGGAGGCCCCGCACTGTTTGGGCGGGACACAGCTGGCGGGCGAATCGAAATAGAGTGTATCAAAGGAACAGGCATTGGTGCAGAAGCTCTCCGTGGCACACTGGGGATCATCACAGTCGATTTTGTTGTCCTTGTTATCATCCACGCCGTTGTCGCAGATCTCGTAGCAGCCATAAGTGATGGCACATTGGGGATCGGCGCAGTCCACGAGGCCGTTGCCGTTGTCGTCCACCCCATTGAGGCACAGCTCCGGATTGCATCGGGTGTGATACTCACAGCGCGCCCCCGGGGCACAGAGTTCATGAAGGGTGGACTCCGTGACCGAATTGTAACAGTATGCGCTGCAGTGGTTGGCGTTCACGCACGCGGGATCGAAACAGTCCATGACCCCGTTGTTGTCATCGTCGATGCCGTTGTCACAGTCCTCGCTGGGGGTGCAACCACTGAAAACGATGAGCGCAACCAGTAAAATCATCGCGGCGGTGTTTCGCATTTCCACTATCTCCTCGGTGGGCCCGGTGTCTTCGTCATATTTTATCAGAAAACATACAAATTGCCTAAAAAGAATTTGGGCAATAACAGGCCGACAACAGGGGATTCCATAAAAAACCGGATCCAGGGGCTGCACACCCTTTGGGGGAATTTTTTTCGTCCCGCAGCACATTTTCTGCTATCATCCGCGGCACCGTCAAAACTGTTTTCCCGGGAGCCCCAAATGACAGTCCAACACTTCTCCATCCTGATCATTTTCCTTTTGTTGCTCACCCCCCTGGCCTGTGATGAGAAAATTTCCGGGAACAACACCTGCGGCGACTCGGTGCTGGACCTCGGGGAAGAGTGTGATACCACTAATTTCGGACAGGAGAGCTGCTTCTCCCGCGGCTACTATGGCGGCACCCTGGCCTGTGACTCCTGTGAAATTCGCGAGGACGGGTGCACCCCCTTCGGCCGCTGCGGTGACTCGGTCATCCAAACGGAAAACGAGAGCTGTGACGGCGCCAACATTCCCCTCACGACCTGTGAATCCCTGGGGTACGAGGGGGAGGGGACCGTCTCCTGCGGTGAAAACTGCCGGTTTGACATCAGCCAGTGCCAGGGGGCAGAGCAGTGCGGCGATGGCGTCGTCACTGCACCGGAGGAGTGTGATCTTTTTGATTTTCAAGGGGAAAGCTGTGAATCCCTTGGTTTTCTCGGTGGGGTCCTCTCCTGTGGCAGTGACTGTCGCCGGGACGAGAGCCGGTGTTACACCGAGGTGGTGTGCGGAGACGGCCTCGTCCAGGGGGAGGAGCAGTGTGAGGTGAGTGATCTTGACGGGGCCTCCTGCACAGCCCTGGGCTTTGACGGAGGCCAGCTCCTGTGCGGGGAAGACTGCCGCTTCGACGTGAGCCGGTGCGAGGGGGAGGGAGGGTGTCAGGATGGCACGGCCCAGACCCCGTGGGAGTCCTGCGACGGTGATGATCTCGGGGGAGAGTCCTGTACATCGTTGGGATATCACGATGGATATCTCCTGTGCAGTGACGGGTGCACCTTTAACACCAACGACTGCGAGCTCTACGGGTACTGTGGAGACGGCCTCCTTGACCCAGATTACGAGACCTGTGACGGCAGCGACCTGGGGAGCATCACCTGTTCCTCCCTGGGCTACTCGGGGGGCACGGTGTCGTGTAACCCCGACTGCGGCAGCGTCGATGACTCCCAGTGCTTCAATATCGCCAGCTGCGGCAATGAGACCCTCGACGAGGGGGAGGAGTGTGAGGGGGAGGATCTTGCGGGCGCCACCTGCCGCTCCCTGGGGTACTTCGCGGGAAATCTCTCCTGCAGCGCCCAGGGCTGTGTCTTTGATACCAGTGACTGCCGGAAAATTGTCCAGCTCTCCAGCGGAGAGCGTCACACCTGTGGCCTCGATGACAAGGGTGAGGTCTGGTGCTGGGGCTTTGGCGAGCGGGGCATTCTGGGGGACGGCAACTCTCTGTCCAGCGCCACTCCCGTCAAGGTGGACCCCGCTGCCCTGAACGCCGGTGAGACCTTCACCTTCATCGCCGCCGGCTGGAGACACACCTGTGGACTCACAACCCTCGGCAAGATCTTCTGCTGGGGACCCCAGGATTCCTGTGAAGTGACCGGCATAAATAATGGTGACGCGCCAGCACCCAGCGCGCTGCAAGGTTACAACCCCAGCATCACCTTCGGGACTGTCGCCTCGGGCAGATTCCACTCCTGCGCCTCGGACAACAACGGCCAGTTGTACTGCTGGGGAGACAACTCCATGGGACAGCTTGGAAGCGGTGACCTCGACCCCTGTCAGTCGCCACGAACCACTGACACCAGTGATCCTGTCAATGAGCTCTTCTCCAAACACGACACGACCTGCGCAAAGCTCTCATCAGCCCATATCGCCTGCTGGGGAGACAACCCCGGGGGGTCCCTGGGAACGGGGAGCGCCTCTCCACTGGTGACGGCTCCGGAGCCCCTCCTTGAAGCCAACATTACGGGGGGGGACTACTTTGCCCACCTCTCCACAGGTATGGAGTACGGGTGCGCCATCGCTTACAACGGCGGCATCTACTGCTGGGGGTCCAACCTCAACGGACGCTTCTGCAGCACCACGCCCACGGA
>JAHJLU010000570.1 GCA_018821745.1 Myxococcota bacterium
CACCTGGTGGCTACTTTTTGTGCAAAGGCCACCGTCAGAGCATTGTGTTGCTCCGATGAGACACGGGCAAGCGCCTCCTGGTCCCCATAGGCGTATCCGGTGAGGGCAAGCTCGGGAAAAACCAGAAGATCCGCCGAGGCGGGCATCTGCCCCTCGAGCAACGCCCAGGCCCGCTCCATGTTCTCCTCGAATTGGAACATTTTCGGAGAGAACTGGACGTATCCGACCCGCTTCATCATATTCCCGCCTGAAGCAGCTCGGCCTGGTGATGGGCGCGGAGATTGGAGATAACATCTTCCAGATCGCCATCCAGCGCTCCTGGAAGATTGTGACGGGTATAATTTATGCGGTGGTCAGTGAGGCGATCCTGAGGATAATTATAAGTTCGAATTTTTTCGCTCCGGTCACCGGAACCCACCATGGTTCTGCGCTCGTCCCGACGCGCCGCTTCCTGCTTTGCCCGCTCCATTTCGTATAGACGTATCTTCAAAATTTTCAGGGCTTTGGCCTTATTTTTATGCTGGGATTTTTCATCCTGGCAGATGACAATAAGCCCCGTGGGGATATGGTGGATGCGGACAGCGCTGTCCGTTGTGTTGACAGACTGCCCGCCGGGACCGCCGGCGCGCATGACGTCGATCTTCAGATCCTTGTCTTCAATTTTCAGTTCGATATCCTGCGCCTCGGGCATGATGGCCACGGTCGCAGCAGAGGTGTGTACCCTCCCCTGGGACTCGGTCAGGGGAACTCTCTGGACCCGGTGCACACCGGACTCAAATTTCAGCCACGAGTAAACCTCATTGCCGCTGATCATGGCGATAATCTCTTTGAAGCCGCCACCACTGCCGGACATGGAAGATGACATTACCTCAACCTTCCATCGCCTTCGTTCGGCGAAGCGGCAATACATCCTGTAAAGCTCGGCAGCAAAGAGCGCCGCCTCCTCACCACCGGTCCCCGCTCTGACTTCCAGGAGAATATTCTTCTCGTCCAGAGGATCCTTGGGAAGGAGCATCAGTTTCATCTGCTCCTCCAGCTGGGGGATCAGCGCCTGCAGCTCACGAATCTCCTCCTGAGCAAGCTCAACCATCTCGGGGTCCCCGTCACGGATCATCTCCTGAGCATCGGCAATCCCCTGCTCGGCGTCCACATATTCTGTGTATTTCTCCACAAGTTGCTGCAAATCAGATCGTTCTTTGCTGAGGGCCGTCAATTTTTTCAGGTCACTGGTGACCTCAGGATCTGACAGCATCGCCTCGACTTCCCTGAAACGGCCAACAACATGTTCAACTTTTGTGAGGAATCTGGAGGTACCCATATATTTTAATTTCCCATGATTATAGGAGTTTCAGGCACATCAGCCAACCCCTTGTAAAATCGTTCTTTGTCATCGGAGGGGGCCTCAATGTGTTCCTCCCGCCAGAGAGAAATTTTCAAAGAGGCCAGCGCCACTTCCACCATTTTTTCATCGGGCTCTCGCGTCGTGAGGCGCTGGAGGGCAAGTCCCGGCGCGATGAAAGGCTTGAAGTACCACTTCTCATGGTGTTTTCCGGAAATTCGGATCAACTCGTAGGCGATCCCGGCCACAGGGAGCATTAAGGGTATTTTTATTATTATTTTTATTATGTTGTCCAGTATTTTGGAATCAACAATCCTGAACTGCAGCGTGAGGGAGAAGAGGACAATGGAGACCCCTATGACCAGAAACAAAAAGGATGTCCCGCACCGGGGGTGAAAGCGGGTCTGCCTGGAAGCATTCTCCACGGTCAGTTCAAGCCCTTTTTCGTGGGCAAAGATCGCCTTGTGCTCAGCGCCGTGATATTGAAAAACTCTTCGGATATCAGCGATAAAACCTATCCCCCAGAGATACGTCAGCAGGATGACCAGTTTAATAAGGCCATCGATGAGGTGAAAAGAGAGGGTGTCGGTGTCATAACCCAGCAGTGAGGTAGCCAGGTGTGGTAACAGCACGAAGAGTCCCATGGCAAAGAGCAGCGAAATGGAAATGGCCACAAAGGCCTCCCCCTTGGAGAGCTCCTTTGATTCAGATTCTTTTGGGGATTTGCCAACCTCGGAAGCATCGGTCTCGTCCCCCTTGGCGGGCTTTTCCTCATACCGTGCCTGGATATTCGCGCTGAAGGTCAGCGCCGAGAGGCCGTTGAGCAGGGCCTCTACCAGGACCACCGTACCGCGGAAAAAGGGCCATTTCAGAAAGGGGAACCGCACAGCGAGAGATTTCCAGCGCTGTTCTTTGATCACCATATCCCCGCTGGGAATCCGGCAGGCGACCGCAAAGGAATTTGCCGATCGCATCATGACCCCCTCCATTACAGCCTGCCCGCCTACAGCAATTTGTTTGGATGCAGTCAATACGAAGGAGAGCAGAAATCGTGGGGAGGCGCGTCGCGTCATGGGGAAACCTCTGGTCAGCGACCTTTTGCCAAATGCATATCTCCCCCCTTGTGGGTAATGTATTTGCGGCATCACCCGATTATCAAGTGGGAAATATTGCGATCGCCGCCAATTAACTGATGATGTGGGACATCAGGACTGGAAAAGAGTTTTAGTCCTGTGTAATGCCATACTTCTGATTGAATTTCTCTACGCGGCCGGCGGTACGGAGCACCTTCTGCTTGCCTGTGTAATAGGGATGGCAGGCGGAACAGATCTCAACCTTGTAGTTGTCTTGGGTGGAATATGTTTCAAATATTTCACCGCAGGCACATTCAATTACCGTTTTCTTGTATAATGGATGGATATTTTTTTTCATCGTAAACCTCTGTACCTGAATCACCCAAATCCCGGGTGCATAAGTTCGCCCGGGAGATTCTCCACACTTGGGCAGCTGAATGTATAGTGAAACTCGGGAGCAAAATCAACTGAAATTCACATCGGAGCGTAAATAGATGCGCGAACAACAGGTTGAATCGGCGCTTACTTCTTGAATAACCGCAATATCGACTTATCCTTGGTTAAATCGGCAGGAGTCTTCCCCTCCTTGTTCCGGAGGTCTCCCTTTCCCCCTTTTGCGAGCAAATACTTTACCAAATAGGTTTTCCCGGTCCTCACCGCGTAGTGGACCGGAGTATTTCCCGCCAGATCCGCCTGCACGGGAGACTGTTTCAATTTCAGGAGATATTTTACCGTATGGAACTTCCCCGCATCGGCGGCGTGGTGGAGGGGGGATCGGCCAAGAGCATCAAGCGCGGCCATGTCAGCGCCCTTCTTTTTCAGAAGAGAGAGCAGATCCGAAGAGCCGGATCGGGCGGCGAAATGGACCGGGAGTAGTCCCCCGTCGGCAGCGCCTTTCAGATCAGCCCCCTTCTCCAGCAGG
>JAHJLU010000571.1 GCA_018821745.1 Myxococcota bacterium
CTTCAGTTACGCCCTCACCTTTCTGTTCGACAACCTGAAACCCTTGCTCGACGGGCTCATTGCTCCCATGGACCGCTGCGATCTGCTGGAATACCGGGGATTCGCCAAGGAGCTCTGGGCCAATGATTCCGATGACGCGCTCATGGAGTACCTCTCCTTGCACCAGGAGGACCGGGCGCGGGGGTTCAAGGCCATCTGGCCGCTGCTCCAGGACGAGGAACACTTCTCCGTCAAGGTCTCCGTCCTTGCCAAGCAGGCGGGGGCCAGCAAAGGAGCGCTCAAGGCCCAGTACCTGAAAGATCTCATTGAGATTCTCATCACCGGCCACCAGGAGAAGACCGCCCGCGATACCCTGAGAGGGTTTCTCTCCCAGTTCCCCGACTCACCCTGGGCCATGGCCAACCTGATCCGAACCCATCTGGCCCTCAAGGAGTTCGAGGCCGCCAATGCTCAGATCGATCTGCTCCTGAAACACACACAGACCCCTCGACAGATGTCACTCCTGTGGGATCTGAGAGGGTATATCCTCAGGGAGCAGGGGTTGTCGGGCGAGGCCATGGAGGCATGTTCGAAGGCGATCCAGTTCAACGACCGGAACCTGCCGGCCTGGAGTCGCATGGCCAACCTCCTGCACCTGACCGGTGAGCCCAAACGGTCGGAGAAGGCCTACCTCAAGGCCATCGCCCTGGCGGGTTCGGATCCACAGCTCCACTCGGAGCTCCAGAGTAATCTGTCGGCGCTCTATGAGCGTGCCCTTGATGACCCACGCAAGGCGAGGGACCACATGGAGCTGGCCGTGGAGATCGCCCCGCACCATATGCGGCAGGTGTTCAAGCTCATGGCCCTCTATGATCGCACCGGCGACCAGGGCAGGCGCACCATCACCGTGGACAAGATCCTCATGGGCGAGCGCTCAAAGGTGGAGCATGGCGCCGAAGATGAACAGCTGGCCAGGGTGGCTACTCTTCTGTATCTCAGAGGCGAGAACAGCGCGGCGGCGGTTGTAGCCTCAAGCGCCGTGGAGATGGGCGTTGACAGTGAGATACTCCCCGTTGCACCTTCCCACAAGTGCTTCAGCATGGCGCCCTACCCCCGGACCGACTTCGGGTCCTTTCCCTTTCCCGGGGTAGTGACACACGCCTACCACATTATGTTCAACGCCCTGAAGCCCACCTTCCCGGCGCTCTTTGATTCATGGCTCTCCAGCGCACCCTTCTTCACCAGCCTCTCCCCGATTGCACCCTGGGATGCGCTCTCAGAAGGGGCCGCCCGCTGTTCCCTCGGTTGCACCTTCGCCACCTGGGACCAGCCCCATGTCATCGTCATCCCCTCCACGGTCCCCATCGTCGCGGTCCCCGAGGCCTCCCGGGATATCTCCTCCGCGGACCAGTGGGAGGTGCTGCTCCGCGGTCCCGTGTCACTGTATCACCGTGGCCTCTCGCCGCTGAGCGTACTCTCTGCCCATGAGCTCGGGCTGCTTCTGGAGGCGCTGAAGATGGTGCTCACTCCCGGGCATGCACCCGCCTTTGCCGGCACACCCATGATTGAGCCATGGCTGCCCACGGCCCAGGGGCTCTGCACGGGCCTGGACCAGAACATCCTGCGACGGACCATGCTGGAGATCCCGGTGACAACCCCCGAGCACGTCAACGAGCTCAAACGCGGAGTCACCCTTGCCTGCGATCGCATCTCCTACCTTGAGGGAGGGTCCCTCATCCCCTTCCACATTTTCCACGCCCTCTGCCCCGCATCCCACGACGCGACCGGGGCGCTCCACGCCTTTGTCATCTCCAAGGAGCTCATGGATTTCCTCCACACCCAGCCCCCCGCGTAACCCCCGATACCCTTGATTGCAGCGCCACACCAGCAGACAGCGGGTCACTTTTATTACATCCGAATCGGGTCCTGAGCGGCAACCATTGCCTCCTGGTTTCGTCATTCACCGAAAAATACCAACAATTGACCTATTTGTTCAATTTTACGTTTTACTCCCTGCTAGGTTGTGGTACATGGCCGTAGCCGACGGAGCCCACCCGGCGGCGGCGGTCTTTCCCGCACACGGAGCAAACATGGCGACCCGGAAATCACTGAAGAAGCGGCAACTGATCCTCGAGATGGCCCTGAAGAAATTCCTGGCCTTTGGATACACCAAAACGACGCTGGAGGACATCGGCCGCGAGGTTGGCCTCACCAAAACGGCCCTCTACCACTACTTCGACTCCAAGGAGACCCTCCTGATGGAGATCGTGGAGAGCATCTTCGAGCGATATCTCGAGGGCGTCCGGGGGATCTTCTCCCGCGAGATTCCCTTTGTGGAGAAGTTTGACGCCATCATCGATCTCCGGCGTGAGATAGTCGAAGATATCTTCGCTGCCACCAACACCCTGGTGGAAGATCTCTTCTCCGTCGCCCCCATGCTCATGAAGCACAAGAACCAATTCGACGCAGTGGTCATCGCCTGCTACCTCGGAGAGATTGAGAAGGAGAAAGCCCGCGGGGGAATCACCGTGGATGATCCCGTGGCCTTCGCCAACCTCATCCACGTAATCCTCAACGGCGCCCACGCCAACTACCTAACGGAGGGCCTGAGCGACACCGTCCGCGTCTCCCAGGCACGCCTCTACAGTGAACTGAAAAACCTCATCCGAAGGGGGGTATCCGCCCATGAATAACCTGACCCTCGGGCTGCTCTTTGTGGTGATCGCCCTGGGCGCTCCCCATGCGGGGGCTGCCCCATTACCGAAAGTACCCAAGGCCAGCGCCCCTAAACCCGCCGTAGCCACCGGGGCTACGAAACCCGCCACTGCGGCGGCACTACCGGCCACCGCTTCACCCCGTGCATTGCCCGCGGCAAAGTCCCCTGCGGCCACGAGGAGCTATCCCGTCTCGTCCAACCTCTCCACCACCCCCCCTACGGACCTCTCCCTGGCCGTGGCCATCTCCAAGGCCCTCAAAAAGAGCCCCAGCATGACCATCGCCACCCTCAAGATAGAGGACTCGAGGCAGCGGCTGGAGGCCGAGCGGCGCAACATCCTGCCCAAGTTCACCCTCTCGGCAAACGTCATGCGGTGGGACTCTGCGCTCCAGTTCAGCCTGGGCACGCCCACCACCACCACACCCCCCGCCGACTGCCCCATCGGGTGCCTCACCTTCCTGGGAGAGCTTTTTGGCTCCTTCGACATGGGCAACCTGAGGGATATTTACACGCAGCAGTACACGGTGCAGGTGGCCCAGCCCATCACGGGCGCCTTCGCCATTTTACAAATGATTAAGGCCCGAAAAATCGATGTGAAGGTGGCCGAACTGGAGCAGCAGCTCAGCGCCCACGAAGCACGCTACAAGACCATCGCAGCCTACATCCAGGCGCTGCAGGCCATGGAGTATCTCAAAATTACCCGCAAGTCCGAGGCGCTCATCCGGCAGCACCTCAAACGCGCCCAACTCTTTTACAAGGCCGACGTGCTCTCC
>JAHJLU010000572.1 GCA_018821745.1 Myxococcota bacterium
CAGGCCATTGAGGGCTGCTTCACCAAACCCCTCTATTTCGGCAACATCAAGCCGGAGTTCGGGTATTTTAAGGCGGCCAACGCGGCCGTGGCGCTCACCAAGCTGGTACTCATGACCAGCCACCGGGCGATCCTGCCCAACAGGAGCTATGAACCCCGGACCACCATCATCAAACCCGAGTCCGTCCTCAAGGCGGCCACCTCGGTGATGGACATGAGCCACAAGAGCCGGCTCACCTTTGCCTCAAATGTCCACGGTATTGGAGGCGATCACGGTCACCTGATTGTCTCGTCACTGCCTACGTGGCTCACGGGGGAGGTCTCGGCGCCCGTGCCGCTGCCGGCGGATCCAGAGAGGTCCGCGGCGCACGCTCACCGACTTTGTGCGCTCCTTGCCGGGCAGGGCTCACAGTACCCGGGGATGATGCGCGAGCTCTACGACGCGGATCCCCAAACCCGCGATCTCATGGACAACGGGGAGCGCATCTTTGTCTCGGAGCGGGGGTATTCGCTCCTGGAAATCATGTTCGGCAGCGACGACGCCCCCCTGAACCGCACGGAGAATACGCAGCCCGCCGTCTTCCTGGCCACCAGCGCCATATACGCCGTGTTGAAGCGCCGGGGGGTCTCCCCGGACTGCTTTATCGGACACAGTCTTGGGGAATACACGGCCCTGCACCTGAGCGGAGCGGTGGATTTTGCCTCGGGGTTCAAGATAGTGCTCACGCGCTCATCCCTCATGGGGAACGCCGCTCGCGAGACCGGTGGCGCCATCATGGTGCTCTTTGCCGACGCTGAAGAAGCCCAGAAACTGCTGGCCCTGTCACCCTCGCCTGATCTGTATATCGCCAACAAAAACAGCGACAAACAGACCGCAGTCGCGGGAAAAACCGAGGCCGTGGATGCGCTGTGCAGTGCGCTGGAGGAGGCAAAGGTGCCCTTCAAAAAACTGGCCCTCTCGGCGGCCTTCCACACCCCTCTTATGAAGCAGTGTGCCCAGGATCTGGCGACCCATCTCGCAGACATCCCCTTCGCCGCAATTGATTTCTCGTCCATCATCTCCAATGCCACGGGGAAACCCTATCCCAATGATGAGGCCGCCGTAAAACGCCTGCTGACCCAGCAGCTCTACTCACCCCTGGAGTTCACCGCCTCCATCGCGTCGGTACGCGCCATGGGCGTGACCCGGTTCGTGGAGGTGGGGACCGGGCGGATCCTCACCAACCTGCTCAACAACATCACCATGGCCCCCTTTACCTGCCTCCCTTCGGACCACCGCACCCGGGGCATGGCCCACGCGCTGAAGGAAGTGATCGATGCCTTTGCGCCACTTGAGGCGCCGTCAATGACCGAACACCCTCGAGCCGGAGAAACAGCCCCCATGAAGATGCCCCTGCCCGCAGTAAGCGAGATGGCCTATAACACACCGCAAAACCAAGGCTTTGACGCCTTTTGCGAGGCGAACGAGTCGTCACTCAAAGAGTTGATGTATCGCGAATTCTTGAAACACAAGCAGGAGAAGCACGTCCGTGCGCTTGAGCGCTTTGACTTTTATGTGGAGCCCGTGGTCGTGGCCGGGGTCTCCATCGGGCTGCCGGGGTCCGGATACAGGGTGTTCAACAGCGACAATTTTGATCGGATCCTTGCGGGGAACAACCTCATTGAGCCCCTCACCCAGTCCGAGAAGGAGGCCATGGTGGGCGTGAACATCACCCGCGTCTTCAAGGACGCAAGCGGGAACGCCCGGTTCCACCGCATCGAGAACACAAGCGACGTGATCCAGCTCGCGGGGAAGCTGGGGTATTTTAATCTCCAGGAGGAGTACGGGATCAAATATGAATACGATATTACCATCTCACTGGCCATGGCTGCTGGCATTGAAGCACTGAAAGACGCGAACATCCCCCTGGTCGCCGGCTTCAAGACCACATCCACGGGCAACCGCATCCCCACGGGGTTTGCGCTCCCCAAAGAGATGCAGGACACCACGGGAGTAATCCTCACCTCCCTCTTCCCCGGGTTTGACGAGATCATAAAAAACCTCAGCCACTACCTCCATGAGAAGCTCAGCGCAAAGCCCTATGAGGAGATGGAGAAGATCTACCACCATCTCATGACCGAGGTGCAGGATCCCCAGGTGAAAAAGCAGCTCACGGAGTGGTTCTTCTCCATTCGGGAGACCAGGGAATCCCTGGGGAGGTTCAACTTCGACCGTAACCTCCTGCTCAACATCATCCCCCTTGGATCCGCACACTTTGCGCAGCTTATCAAGGCCAGGGGCCCCAATCTCCAGACAAGCGGGGCCTGCGCCTCAACGACCCAGGCCGTGGGAATCGCTGAGGACTGGATCCGGGCCGGCCGCTGCGAGCGGGTCATCATTATCGGAGGGGAGGCTGCCACCAATGAGAGGCAGAACCCCTGGGTGGGGTCAGGGTTCCTGGCCATGGGGGCCGCCACCATTGAACCCCTCATCGAGAACGCCGCGAAGCCCTTTGACTCGCAGCGAAACGGGACGATACTGGGCAGCGGCGCGGTCTCACTCATCGTGGAGCGGGAGGAGAG
>JAHJLU010000573.1 GCA_018821745.1 Myxococcota bacterium
CCGGCCCTGCCACTCAACGGTAATCCCATGCGAACTGACCCGGGGAAAATGAAAATGCGCGACTTTTTGTCCCCATCGATCCTCCAGAATTGCCGCAGGTTTAGGAGAGAACTGGATCTCCCCGTGAATTTTCTGCCCCACAAGCTGGGGAGGAACAGCAAGATAGATATCCAGATCAACTATCTCGCCCTTCCCCCGGGGCTCCAGCACTACCCGATATTTCGCCCGAACCCTCCGTTCATCATCTTCAATATGGGTGATGTCCTCCGTCAGACTGCGGGAGAATATTTTCCCGGTTCCCAGCTGCGCAGCATACAGGAGCCCGTTGTGAACAGTGAGGGCGGAGATATGCCCCCCCGGCGAGGGAAAAGATCGGATCACCCATCCCGTCTCGGGATCCAGCACGTGGATGGTCGATGTAATATAGCTTGCAGTGTAGAGCGTCCCACCTGCCCAGGCCAGACTCCACACTCCCTTCTGGGGAGACTTGAAGGATCTCACAGTGGTCCCGTCCCGGGGGTCGACCACGTGAATCTTCTCCTCTCTCGCGTCCACCACGTAGAGCATCTTTTTATCACTGGCCACCCCATGGGCCCATCGCTCATAATAGGGAACGGGACTGGGTGATTCTTTGGCCCCGGGATCAAAACGATAGAGAAATTTATGCCGCCTGACGGCATAGTGTAGGACACCATTGTGGAAAGTAAGTCCCGTGGGAACCACTCCCATGGCTGCATATTCCTTTTCGATTTTTCCCGTCTTCAGGTCAGCCTTCAGGAGAGCACTCCTGCGTAAATCGGTGATCCATATTTTCCCGTCTCTGATGGCGATCCCCATGGGCTGCGCAGCAATGACCCCCTCCTCATGCCAGAGCTTCTGTTTGGGTGCCGTGGAAAACGTGGAAAAAATGAGCGCCTGAACGAGCCAAAGGATCATGGATATTTGCCTCTCCCGGGACCTCCGGTTTTATGCATCTTTTTCTCGTCTTCCTTGCACGAGGCGATGATCAGAAGGGATGACAGAACAGAACTGAGGGTCTTAATGCCGGTACAGGTTACAGAAGGGGTATCCAGGTAGAGCTTTCGAAGGGACAGATACTTCAATGACAAAAGCTCCAGATCCGAAATTTTTGTATTGTTCATGGAAAGTGTTCGCAGATACTTCAAGGAAGACAAAGACTTGATTTGACTCCCCGAAACCACTGTGTCATCGAGAATCAGCCTGCGCAGACCGGACAACGCACCGAGCATCGGCATAACAGCGTCATCGATTTTGCATCGGGTCAGATTCAACTCACGCAGGTTCGACATCCCGGCCAAATATCCAATCCCCACCTTGGAGACACTGGTCCGGGACAGGTTCAGCCTTCTCAGGGTTTTCAAAACCGAGAGCCGCTTCAGTGCGAGATCTGTAATGGAAGTGTCTGAGATATCAAGTTCCTGAAGCGTTGGCATGAGGGCAATTTTGGTGAACACCGCGTCATCTACCATGGTCCCCTTCAATGAGAGCCCCCGCAGCTTCCTGAATCCGGTCACCACCTCAATCTCTTTACTCCCGAACCCTGTGTTGTCAAGGCTGAGGCATGTGAGGGAGGGCAGCTTCCCAAGCGAATCGAGCGCCTCGATGGAGAGCGCCAGAAACCGCAGGCTGAGGATTTCCAGACTCCTGACCGAAGCCAGCTCACCCACACCCCACTCCGTCACCCGGGTTCCCTCCAGATCAAGCTTTCTGAGATGCCTCAGGTTTTTCAGGGGAGCCATCCCCTTGTCAGTGATCCCTTTTCCGTAAGCGACATCAAGAACTTCCAGCCTCGGCAGCTGTCCAATGGAGGCCATGTGAAGGTCTGCGACATCGGTGTATCGCAATGTCAGGCGAGACAGCTCCTGTAGTTTGCGCAACTGTTTCATCCCGGACCACAGGGCCTTGGTGCCGGAAAGATCCAATTCCCTAAGTCCCAAAAACCTGCTGATCACATCCAGGGAAGCAACCGTTACTTTTGTATTTGCCAGCAACAGCACCTTGAGCTGTGTCATGTTTTTTATCTGTGATATCCCCGCGTCAGAGACCGCCGTCCGGGAAAAATTCAGATACTCCAGATGCCGCAAGGCGCTCAGGTGTGTCAGAGCCATGTCTGTGACGGCAGTTCCCGCAACAGACAGCCCTCTCAGATTTGTCAGCGTGGAGATCCGGGCAATCACTCCGTCCGTCACTCGTCCCCGCAGGGAGAGATAGAGTCCGATCCGGGACAAGAACGACAGACATTGCAGATCGGTACCTTTATCCGACAGCGACAGGGAAACAAGGAGGGGACCTTTTACTCGTTCAACCAGGGATTCCGCTACTTTTTTATCGCACAGCGTGCCCACGTCGGCGTGGATGGTTCTCACCCGCGGGATATAGGTTGCGATAAGGGTCGCACTGGCTGAAGTCTCCCGGAATTCCAAATTGATGCCCACAGGTCGTCCGTCCAAAATTTCGAGGCCATTCTCATCAAGGACCTCATGGAGAAACGCCATCTCAACCTTGCGGGACATGAGGAGAAACGGCTTCTCTTGAAGCGTGAAAAGCCGAAGATATGGGTCTCCCCGGGGCACGTCGACAGTCGTGGTTGTTTTTTTTGCCCCTGGTGAGGTAATGGTGACCGAATGGGAAACCTGACCAGTTCCTGTTTTTTGAGAAGCCGTGTGACAGGCCGCCCCGAAAAATACAATCGCCAGGAGCAGTGAAAAACGAACAATACTGCTTATTTGATGAAAATTGGCCTTCATGAGACAGTTGTAAGCGCTTTGTAGTCTACCTGCAAGGCTTATTTCACCGTGGGATATGGCAAAGATGGAGGCGACCTGCTCAGCGCTGCCAGGGGTTCATACTGATGGTGGGACGGTTTACCGGGGAGCGTTTGTCCTGCGGGATGACGGGAATCCCTGAATGGGGAGTTTCTGAGTGAAACATTTTTTCAACGGTCGACTCCTGGGCCCCGGACAGCCCCCCGGGGCTCTCCTCGGGAAGCGCTTCATCAAGCACCACTATCCCGCCAGGGAGTGCACTAGTTTCAGTGGACAGAGGGTGCACCTTTTGTATTTCAACAACATAGGCCTCCTCACCCTGGAGCTGGTCTTCAATTATGTGGGATCCTGACGGACTGACCCGCCGAGTGGGACGTTTTGTGGCATCGCTGTCGCGTTTATGCCTGTGGGAATCACACCCGATAGTCTTGAGCATGATTTCATATTCCTGATCCATTGCTCCACTCCTCGAAACCTGCAGCAAAAGGCACCGAACCTACTGAAATAAAACCATTCAGCAGCGCAAGTGGATAAGTTGTACTCCTAATCCATTCCCTTTTCAAGGGGGAGATTTTCCCTGTCCCTCCAATCGAGTATTCATTCACAAATTCACTAATTTTCACCAGAGGCTACACATTGATATTTTTTCTCCTTTTTATTACAATGGCGCTTCTGGCGCGCTTTCACTGCGACAAACCCAAGGAGCTATAATGTCTGACAAGTTTTTCCCTGCAACGATTTCAACGCTTTTCCAGATGATAACCAGTGAATACGAGAAGCGGGATTCTATCTTCGGAATTTCTTCGGAGCTGTTTTTCATCCCCCAGTCATCCCACCCTTTCCGAATGCGTCGGTATGGACAGCTGCTCGAGACGCCCCTCGGCGTCGCCGCCGGCCCCCACACCCAGATGGCTCAGAACATCGTCGCGGCATGGCTGTGCGGAGCACGGTACATGGAACTGAAGACCGTGCAGACCCTCGATGAGATTGAGGTCAGCAAACCCTGCATCGATATTGAGGACGAGGGCTACAACTGCGAGTGGTCGCAGGAACTGACCCTCTCCCAGAGCTTCCACGAATATTGCAAAGCATGGATCCTTATCCATGTCCTGCGCCATAAATTCGGATGGAGAAACGATCACGGAGAGTTGGGCACCATATTCAATATGTCCGTCGGGTACTCTCTTGAAGGGATTATGAACGAGAATGTTCAAACCTTCCTGGCGAGCATGGCTGACGCCACTCCCCACCTGAGAGCCTATGTCAAGGAGCTGGCGCCATTGTACCCGGAAGTTGAATCGCTCAATATTCCATCGCAACTCTCCGACAATCTCACCCTCTCCACCATGCACGGGTGCCCCCCCGATGAGATAGAGCGGATCGGACAATATCTCATCGAGAGGAAACTCCACACCACTATCAAACTCAATCCAACCTTACTGGGACCAACAGTCCTGAGGGGAATCCTCAACGACACCTGCGGATTTGATACCACCGTTCCCGATGAGGCCTTCGGCCATGATTTGAAATACGATGATGGAATTCTTATTCTGAACAACCTGCTCGATGCCTCCCAGAAAAACGATGTGGACTTTGCCGTAAAACTCACCAACACACTGGAATCGGTCAATCAGCGCGGGATCTTCGACAGCAGCCAGGCGATGAATTACATGTCGGGAAGGGCCCTGCATCCCCTCTCCATGAATCTGGCGGCCAAACTCCAACAGGAATTCCACGGGAATCTGCAGGTATCGCTCAGTGGCGGAGCCGATACCTTTAACATCGCCGCGGTCATAGAGTCTAACATCCGGCCCGTGACCGTCTGCTCCGATATCCTGAAACCCGGAGGATACGG
>JAHJLU010000574.1 GCA_018821745.1 Myxococcota bacterium
CCGAGGAGAGCTGGAACCACAGCATCATCAGCGGCGGCACCGCTGCCAGCGGCAGCCCCTACCACATGATCCACGACGAGATGGCCACCCCGGGCGAGACCATCTCCCTTCGGGCCAAGTTTGATTACAACGCGGTCCTTCACAAGGACCTTCAGGACGAGTACGTGAACTTCTATATATGGGGCACGGGCATGACCCAGTGGCAGGAGGCCGGCCGTTTCCTCACGGACTCCGACGGCATGATATTCCTGGATCTGGATCCACTGCCCGTGGGCACCTACATCGTGCGGGCCGTGGTCGTGGGGGATCTCACCCACGCCGACGGCTATGTCACCGTGGTCGCCAGCGGTCGCAGGGCCGTGGTGTTCGACATCGACGGCACCCTGACCACCTCCGACTCCGAGGTCATGCAGGACTGGGCCAACTTCTCCACGGCGGAAATGTATCCCTACGCCAACCAGGTGGTGAACCACTACGTAAACCTTGGCTACCAGATCGTCATGGTCACGGGGCGCCCCTACTGGCTCGCCGCCGACACCCGGGCGTGGCTCACCTCTCTGTCCATGCCCGCCACCTCCGTGCGCTTCACCTCCGACAACGGGACCACCATCAGCGGCCAGGAGACGGAGCTCTACAAGACCACCTACCTGCAGGATCTCGTCACCCGGTGCGGCCTGCAGATTATCCGGGCCTACGGCAACGCCACCACCGACATCGGCGCCTACGACGCCGTGGGTGTCCCCAAGGCCGAGACCTTTATCATTGGCGACAACGCCGGCGTCGACAACACCCAGCCCATTGTCTGCGAGGGGTGCGGCTACCAGACCCACTACCTTGATTTCCTGAGTAATGAGACCCTGCCCTGCGGGCTCCCGCAGTAGCGGCGTTCCGGGGGTTGCACCATTAGTCACCGATATTTCCCTTCTCACAACCATGAGGTTTCCATGCGAATACTTGTCATCATGTGTCTGCTTTCATTGGGATGTTCCAAAAAAGAGGCCGCAAAGAAAGATCCCCCGCAGCCTGTGGCCAAGGGGAAAAAGCGCTCCATGGCCCACGCCAAAAGGGTCACGGTGGTCCCCCCCGGAGATCATGAAGGTACCGCAAAAGACCTGACAAAGCAGTTCAGCGAGAACAAGCTGGTGGCGCTCCGGAAGGCCTTCGCCCCCTCGCTGGCAAAACGCTATCCCCTGGTGAAGCTCACGGATGCGCACAAGCGCGTTCTTTCGGTAACGGGGCCGTTTCGAGGAGTCCAGTCCGTCAAGCGTATACGGCGCGGGAGCTTCCAGGTATATGTGGTCAAGGCCCTGTTCGAGCACATGCTGTGGGATTTCATCTACACCTTCGACACCCGCGGTCGCATCACCGATTTCTTCAATCGCCCCGGCATCATCCCCTGGAAAAAGCCCCCCTATGCACCCGCGACACCGGCAACCACTATTGCGGTCAGCCTGGGCAAGGCACCGTGGACCCTTGAGGGGATCCTCACCATCCCCGCGGGCAAGGGGCCCTTCCCCGCAATTATTCTGGTACACGACCGGGGTCCCAAAGACATGGACTCCAGCACCTTCAGCAACAAACCCTTCAAAGATCTGGCCATGGGGCTGGCGGCCCGGGGTGTTGCGGTGCTCAGGTACAACAAGCGGACCCATGCCCATCGCGCCCGCGCCCTCAAGGAGCGCGGCCTGACGCTCATGGAGGAGACCGTGGATGACGCCGTGGGAGCCTTCACCTTCCTGCACACTGTCCCGGCCATCGCCCCAAAAAAAATCTTTTTGCTGGGGCACGGGCTCGGGGGTTACGCAATGTCCCTCATCAGCCAGAAAACCAAAGGCGCTGCGGGATTTATCCTCATGGCCCCCCTGGGCGTCCATCCCGCAAAGAGCCTGGCAAATGAGCTCACCTACCTCTCTACCCTCCCCGGTGAGGAGCGTGAGCGGATCCTGGGCCGCCTCAAACACGAGACCCGCAGAGCGGACCTGGTCACCTCGGGAGATCTCACTGCGACCACACCTCAGGTGGATCTTCCCCAGGGGAGAGGTTTTACAGAATATTGGATTTTCCTTCGTAAATATGACCACTTGGCAGCCCTAAAGGCGGTAGTGAAGCCCATCCTCATGCTCTGGTGCGACAAGGATTACCAGGTAACCCTGACAACGGACTACCCCCCGTGGGAAAAGGCCATGGCCAAAAAGAAGAATGTAAAATCTATGACTTACACAAACTGCAACCACCTCTTCATGCCCCAGGTGGGTGTCCCCTCCAGGGAGTCCTATTTCTCTCCCTCCCATGTTATCCCAGGTGTGGTTGCGGATCTTGCCCGGTTCGTCGGGGGAAAATAGCCTGACTTTCCCCCCTCTCTCACTCTGCCATTCCCCGTTTTATTGTCCAAAATCAACTATCTCCCTCATATTTACATTTTTTTGGCAATACCGGCCAAGTTGGCCTAAAATCCCTTACGTGGTATACTGGTCACAGGTGTTTTGTCGCCACCATCATAAGGTAATAGGTGCAGCATGCAATCCAGATTATTCTCCTGGCTCCTCATCGCAATTCTCCCACTCGTCCTCACAGGATGCTGGGAGGGCTCCGAAGTAATAGTGCTCAAAGGAGAAATTTGCGATAACGGGAAAGACGACGACGGCGATGGCAAGGTCGACTGCCTTGACCAGGACTGCTTTACCGACTCCGCGTGCATCATCACCCCCGAGATCTGTGACAACGGCATCGATGACGACGGTGACGGGTTTGTGGACTGCGACGACCTCGACTGTGTTGACTCCTGCTCCTACATGGAGATCTGTGACAACGGCATCGACGACGACGGCGACGGGTTCACGGACTGTGATGACCAGGACTGTCAGAAGAACCAGCTCTGCAACACCTCGGAGATCTGTGACAACGGCATCGATGACGACAACGACGGATTTATCGACTGTGACGACACCGACTGCGTCGACTCCTGTACCTATGTGGAGATTTGCGACAACGGCATCGACGACGACGGCGACGGGTATATCGACTGTGACGACCAGGACTGCATGGGACACCAGGCCTGCACCACGCTGGAGAACTGCTCCAATGGCATCGACGATGACCACGACGGCCTCATCGACTGCGACGATCCCGACTGCATCAACTCCGTAGACTGCATCCATCTCCCGGAAAACTGCACCAACGGCTGGGACGACGACAACGACGGATTCATCGACTGCGCCGACCCCGA
>JAHJLU010000575.1 GCA_018821745.1 Myxococcota bacterium
AGGCGGCGCTGTTGACCGCGGCTCGCTTTGTGGCGGGGTCCACGAAGAAGAGGGGAGCGCCCTCCAGGGTCCAGGCAGCCGTCGCGGCGAGACTCTTTGTCATGGCGGGGGGAGTAACCGCCTTGAACACCTTCTGGAAGTCCGAAAGGGTGACACCTGGCGCCCGGAAATAGGAGTCGTGCTTGTCGATGGTGAGAGTATAGAGGCAGGCGGGCTTCGTATCGTTGCCTTTGGTGGGGGCAGACATGGTTGTCACCTCCTGGTGGCTGGTCGGGTTGTTGTTTCGGGTGGCGTCGCGCTCCTTCGTACAGGCGAAGGCGGCCAGGCCAATGAGACAGAGGATAGTGGTTCGCATGGGACCTCCCGGTGTTGAAATCATACTCTCACCCCTCCTCGCCTAAAAAGCAAGCAAAGGTTATTCCGGTACCAGTTACCTATCTCTGTCTACAGGTTGTCCCGAATAAATGTCTCGAAGTGAGATGACAGCAAATATAATTAAAATATATTTGTTTTTCAAATTACAATTTCACTCGACTTAATAAGAAGCAGGCAAGACAATGGAAACGTAGACTTCAATAACGGAGTTATTTCAGAGAATGCAAGGGTGCCCATGAAAAACCATATGTATATAATATATCAATATTTATAGTAACTAGTCTATTAATTGGGTTTGTCAGTTCCTGTGATGATGACTCCTCATCTCAGTGCAATGCACCCTTTTCGGCTTATGAAGGAGTGTATACCAGCCTCCTCACCTACACAGCCAACTGCGGTGACCGTGGGATCACTTGTGACGACGGAGAGTTATGCAGCGCCGGAACATGCGCTCTCACCTGCCAGAATCTGGCAAACGCCGCAGGTCTTTCGGGGACCTTCATGGCATGGCTCATTGATGACACCGAGAGCCCCTCGACCCGCTTCTACCTCTCAAATGTCCCCTCTGTGCTCACCACGGGCAACGTCGTCGCCTATAACTGGACCGACCTGACCGACGGTGCCATCAACAGGGGCATTAACCGGACCCAGACAGGCGCACTCTATAATTCATCCATGTCTATCGCCACAGGCACAAATGCTGCGGGAACCGCCATCGCCGGAACCAACTGCCAGAACTGGACCTCCGCAAGCAATGCCTACTCCTACCGTTAGGGCAACAACACCCAGCTAACAGGTGGGTGGACCAGCAACACCACCTCATATTGTCCCTATTCCCTTCGCATTTATTGTTTCGAGCATTAGCAGACTTCTGAATACTCTGACCGCACGTAACCATCCTGTGTTAAAGTGTGGCGAACCCCGCACAGGAGGTCGCCGGTGTGATAACTCATAGTCCCCACGCAAAAAACCGTAATCATTGGATTGTGACAGTCGGGATTGTGCTCTTCTTCGCGACATTGTTCCATACGGTGCCCGCGAAAGGCAGGGTTGGAGGCGCGGGAGGCGTCAAGGCCGGCCAGAAGCGATCTTCCTCGGGCAGTACGCGTTCCTACTGGATTAAAAACTGGGAAGGCGAGAGTACTCTCTCGGTCGCGCTGCTCAACGGTGTGCTGCTCATCTTCTCCCTCTTGCTGGCCGCAGCAGGCATCCTGGATCTGCGAGATTGGCGGCGGCGGCGCGCATTACGTAGACTTTCGCAGCGACAGGTCAGATACAAGGAGGTCGATCAATGGGGCAGGGAGAGGCCGGGTTTTGACACGGAAGGCTTCCTGAAGGAGGTATCGGAGCTCGGTTACGCACTGCAAAAGGCTTGGTCAAACGCAGAGCTCAACACAGTCCGCGCTGGCCTCAGCGATGGAGTCTACCAGCGCCTGCGCCTCCAACTCGAAATGATGGCGTTGCTTGGCGTAACCAACCGCATCAGCGATGTCCGTGTAAATGATGTCTGGCTGGCAGGAGCTGAAACCAGCGGGCCCCACGATGTGCTGCACGTGGGGATCCGTTGCGTAATGCGCGACGCAATGAGCGTCCTGGGTCAAAGTGAACTAAACTGGGAGAGCCGGGAGCCCTTCACAGAGTACTGGTCTTTCCTGCGAAACCGCGGTGTGTCCGATGGCAAACCCCTCGTCGCCCTGAGTTGTCCGCAGTGCAGTTCGCCCATTGAAGCAAAGGCCGAACAGGTCAGCCGATGCAGTCACTGCGGCGTCCTGCTCAACAGCGGACGACACGGGTGGGTCCTCTCCGCCATAACACAGTCCGGGTTCTTCCCCTGCAGCGTCTCCGAGCTGTGGTTTAAAAAATCCACAGATGAATTGGCTGCAACTATTCTGAGAAGCGACACCGCTTTTTCTCGACAGCTCATCGAAGATTTTGCCTCCACTGCCTTCATCGCGGTGTGTGAGGTGCTCTCGACCGGAGAGACTACCACTCTGGCCCGGTTCGCCACTACTGGACTCATTGAACACCTGCTCGACGAGGCCCGTACCGAGTCCTTCCGTTACTATCGGCTCTTCGCCGAGGCGGTCGCGCTCAACGACGTGCGGCACATCGGTCGCTTCGAGCTGGCCCTGGTGGAGGTGAAGCACGTTGAACAGCGTGTGCCCTTCTCTGAAGGGGTAGCGAGGTGGGAACTCATGGGGGAGCAAGAGGAAGTAACCCGACAATACGCCTTCGCTCGACCCAGGGGGAGTACCACCACCTGTGTCTCGCTCTTCGCGCTGGTCTGTAATGGCTGCGGTGGTTCCCTCGATGATCCGGACCAGTCAGAGTGCTCCTGGTGCGGAGAGCCCATCCCGCCGCCTCCCGATGAGTGGCGCCTCGCGGGCATCAATAATCCTGGGGATGAATGGCTCTTCTTCTTCCCGGCGATCCACCCCGCTTCCTGATCGCCATCCATTCCAAACCCTTTGCCAATTGTCACCAACCCAATCTCACCTGGTGGTAGAAATTCAAGAAGGCGTTCCATCATCTCCCGCAGACTGCTCAATCCTGCCATAACCCGGCATTTTCGTTTTAAACATCGAAGGGCAACCGAAAGACGATTGCAATTCATCCAAAAACCAATAATACTAAGTTTATTACCCAAAAGGAGTATGCCCATGAAACTGCTCATCACATACTCAGTTTACTTTCTTTCCTTTTATTCGCCAGCGATGAGGAGTCGAAGCTCGGATCGAGCTGCGGCGACGACGTGGTCGATATCGGTGAGGAGTGCGACGGCACTGTGATCCCCGAGTCCTGTGAGACCACGGGTTATTACGGTGGACAGATCTCCTGCAACGACGACTGCAAACTGAACGTCGTTGAGTGCTCCGGCCGGTGCGGTGACGGTGTCATCAACGGTACCAAAGCCTGCGACGGGGAAGATTTTGCGCAGCAAACCTGCGATTCTCTAGGATATCATGGTGGCCAGCTTCTCTGCACTGACTCCTGCGAACTGGACGTGTCGGGGTGCCTCGGGATGTGTGGCGACGGGATAATCCAGACCCCGGAGCAGTGTGACGGTGAGGAACTCAATGGAGCAACCTGCGCATCCCTCGGATACTATGGCGGGGACCTGGCCTGCCTGGCGCCTTCCAGTGCGGACCCCTGCACCTACGACCTGACATTGTGCGAGGAGGCAGGAAGCTGTGGAGACGGTGTTGTGCAGGAGAATGTCGAGGAGTGCGATCTGACCAGCTTCAACGGGGCCACGTGTTTGAGTCTCGGTGGCTACACTGGCACCATAACCTGTACCGATGACTGCGCCATCGATCTCTCCGAATGTCCCATCTGCGGGGACGGGATCATCCAGGATCTTGAGGGCGAGAATTGTGACGGCGACAACCTCGACGGAACCACCTGCGTGAGCCTCGGACACACTTATGGCGGCACGCTGCTCTGCAACGATTGTGACTTCGATGAGAGTCAGTGCGAGGGCAGATGCGGTGACGGCATCGTACAGTCCAGCCATGCAGAGGTCTGCGATGGTACTGAACTCGACGGGGCTACCTGCTCCGACGTTGACATGGGGTTCGGGCAGCCTGCCTGCTCAGACAGCTGTTCCCTAACGGTTGGAACCTGTTTCGATGTCATTCAGTTCGGATCTCCCGCCAGCGATATCGCTTATGGCATTGCACAGGACACCAGTGGCAATATCATCGTTGCGGGAACAACCTCGGGGGACTTTTCCGGGTACACCAACAGCGGTGGCTCAGACGTATTCGTAGTGAAGTACGATAAGTCAGGTGTCCCGTTGTGGAGCTATCAGGTCGGTTCCACCAGTAATGACAGTGCTGCCGCAGTGGCCACCGACGCCGCGGGCAATATTTTCGTTGTTGGTACCACCGGGGGTGGGCTTGGGCAGCAGCCTTCCCTGGGAAGCAGCGACGGGTTCCTCATCAAGTTGACACCTGCAGGGAGCATGAGCTGGCTGAAGCTCATCGGCAGTACGGGAACCGATAATTGCAAAGATCTCGCCATTGACGGCAGTGGCAATGTTTTTGTAACCGGTATTGTCCGCGGGGCCATGGGCGGGTTTCCAGCCGACGCCTTTGGAAATGCCTATGTGATCAAATACAACTCAGGTGGCATATTGCAATGGACCAGGGTCTGGGGCTCAACAGGCAGTGACGGCGCCAGCGCTATCGCCCTCGCTCCGGGTGGTGAAATTTTTATCGCGGGAGGCACCGATGGAGATCTGGGAGGAACTTCGTCGGGGTATGACGATGCCTTCGTATCCAAACTCGACGCCTCGGGGACGGTTCTCTGGACAACACAGGGGGCAGCAGCGGACACGACTGGCTCTCCGACATCGCGCTGGACGTGAATGGCAATATTGTTGTGGTCGGTTCCACAGATGGTGTTCTCGATGGGGGCACCCTCACCCAGAGCACAGATATTTTTGCCTCCAGTCTCACAGCTGCCGGCGTTATTTCATGGACGGTGCAGCTCAGGTCCCTGCAAGAAGATTGGGGCAACGGAATCGGGGTCGACGCTGCAGGCAACATCTATCTGGCCGGTCAGGCGGGGGGGATGTTCGAAGGGTTTTCGACTCACGGTTCAAGTGATATCGCTTTGATAAGAATCGACTCCTCCGGCAGTGTTCTCGCAATCCAGCTTGTGGGGACCACGACCTTCGATAACGCACAAGCGCTGATGGTGACTCCCAAGGGAGTTTATTACACCGGAAGCACGAACGGTCTCCTCGGCCCGACGAGTTTTGGAGGAACCGATGCTATTATCGCCTTCGCCCCTCTGCTGTTCTGACGGCAACGCAGGAGAGATCGGCAAGATCTCACACCCATATGACGTGCTGCCTTTGCAGGTCAGGTGCAGGGGACGCCGGTGCCGGGGCCTGTGCAAGTGGCGTTGCAGGAGCCGCACTCCATTGCGTTGCCGTCGTCGCACACCTCGAATTCCATGCACGCCACGCCGTCTCCGCAGACGCCGGGGCCGGACCCTGGTCCGCTGCAGTTTGCATTACAGGTCCCGCAGGCGTCGTTGAAGCCGTCGTCGCAGGACTCGCCGGGCTCCTGTATGCCGTTGCCGCAGGCCGCTTCGCACCCGGCGAAACTGAAAGCGGTACAGCCAGCTGCGCACTGGAGGTTGCCAGTATCTGCATATCCGAAATCCGTGCAGTCCATTCCCTGGATGTTATTTCCGTCGCACACTTCCTCGCCGGCGACGATGATGCCGTCGCCACAGAGGGCATTGCAGTTCGAGGGGATTCCGGTACACACCCAGCCCGTCTCCACGAGACATGCGGAGTTGCAGCCGTCGCCCATATCGTTGTTGCCGTCGTCGCAGCGCCCCATGGTCAACTCGCTTCCGACCACCAGGCCGTCGCCGCAGATGGTGTTGCAGACGGTGGGTTCCCCGGGGAGACACTGCCACCCTGGTTCCACGGTGCAGTTGGAGCTGCAGCCGTCGTCGTTGTCGGTGTTGCCGTCGTCGCAGGCCTCGGCGCCCCGGATGAGACCGTCACCGCAGCCCGGCGAACAGATCGAGGGGCTATCCTGGGTGCAGCTCCAGCCCACCTCCACGCTGCAACTGGCGCTGCAGCCGTCGTTATTATTGTTGTTGCCGTCGTCACAGCCCTCGTACCCCACGCTAGTGATTCCGTTCCCGCAGCCCGCCGAGCAGAAGTCCGGGGTACTGCCCGCCCCGACAGCACAGCTCCAGCCCATCTCAATCTGGCAGTTGCTGTTGCACCCGTCGTTATTGTTGTTATTGCCGTCGTCGCACATCTCCTCGATAAAGGTGCCGAACAGGTCCGTGTAGCCCGTGTCCCGCACGGAGTCGCCACAGGTGGGCAGCGTGCAGTCCCCTCGGCAGGCGTTGGACGTCACGAAGGAATTGCCCGCACCGTCGTCGCACTCCTCTTCATAGGGGACCGCGTCGTCCACAATAGCGTCTCCGCAGAAGGGCAGACTACAGTTGGTCCGGCATGTGTTGGGCTCATTTGCGTTCTCTTCGCCGAGATCGCATGACTCATCCTGATCCACCATACCGTCGCCGCACTGGGGAAGAAGGCAGTTCGTGTGGCACTCACCCTGGGGCGTGCCGTTGAGTTCACCCGAGTCGCACTCCTCCCCGATGTCGTCGTCGATGATGCCGTCTCCGCAGGAGGGAAGCGTGCAGTCGGAGCGGCAGGTGTTGGGCAGCTCGCCGTTGTCCTCGCCGTCGTCGCACTCCTCTCCCGTGGCTGCATCGACGATACCGTCGCCGCAGATGGGGTTTGTGTTGTTGGTGTTGTTCATGTTGTTGGAATTGCAGTCGCAGTCACAATCGTCGTCGCAGCCGGTGAAGGTCAGAGCCAGCGCGGCGATCATCAGGGAAGTGAGCAGATGTTTCATGGTGGTTCTCCTGTTCCAGTGCCCCAAGGGGTCTCCACTGGATATTATAATACAAAATTAACACCGCGCCTCTCCTTTTTTCTGCATTTTTCTTTCCCGCACCCGGGCACCCTGCCAGACCACCGGGCCGTGTCAGCGTATAATTGTCAGGATGTGCCTTTGCCTGAGGTTGCTGTGGTTTCTATTTGGGACTTGAAAATTACGCAGTTTCCCATATAGATAGGGCGGTTTTATTGGGCGACAGTCGCATTTTTTGTATTTTCTTACCAATTCTCATCGATGGGCACATGACGGTATTCGATCTGCTTCTTTTTGTAATCATTGTGTTTGTTTTAGGTGGAATCTATTTGATCACCAACTATTTCCGCCGTGCACTGGTGCGCACAAAAAACTCTCTGGAGCTTTCCGGTGCAAAGCAAGCGATTGTCCAGGTGAAGAACCCCACCAACCATAACCCGGTCAACCCGAATTCATTTGTCTCCGCTTCCAAGTCTGAAATCCTGGCAGTTTTCCCCTTTTTCGCAAGTGTGCCAGAGGGCTTGCAGGATAACATGGAGATCCATGTCAACGATTTTTTGTACGAAAAAGTTTTTATAGGGAAAGGTGATCTGGAGGTCACCAGGGAGATGAAAATCTCCATCGCCGCCCAGGCCTCGCTGCTCATGGCGGGCCGCAAAGAGCTCTGTTTTCCCAAATTACGTACGGTTGAAGTGTACCCGGCACAAATTGGGCCCTATGAGGGACTCTCCATCATGAAATTTGCCGGCGAGACGCCCGTCAGCGGCGTGGTCAAGGTCTCCTGGGCGACCGCGAAAAAAGAGGGTGAAGTGGCGACGCCCAATCGCAATGTTGTGCTGCACGAGATGGCCCACCAGCTTGATTTTGAAGATGGAGAAGCCGACGGCATCCCTGAGCTCTATCTGCATATCCTGGAAGTGATTAAAGATGACCCGAAGGAGACCTGGATGAAGATTCTCAACCAGTCCAAATCGCTCTTTTCCCAGTCAACTCAAGAGGGGGGAATGCATCCCCATTCGCTGGAAGACGACGCCGAGTTTTTTGCAGAGGCGAGCGTTGCCTTTTTTTATGGCGCCCATACCCTGAAGAGCGGGCTGCCAAAATTGTATGACCTGCTGGCCCGGTTTTATAACCAGGACCCCGCCGCCTACCTTCCCGGGCAAGTCAGAGGTTAGTTGCCGGGAAGTTCCTCTTTGGCACAGCCTTGTAGTTTATGCTGTTGCTTCTGCCCCTGTTCTTGACAATGGCAGTGGGGTGGTCGGAGTGTATGGATTCAGGAGGGATCGGCGAGGCGGCCCATGAAGAGGATGGTGCCCGTCACATTATCACGCACCATGAAGAGGAAGGGGCGATCAAGGGTCACCACGGGGGGGACACTGGTGATGCCTTCCACCACGGCTGTGGCTGCTGCGGCCTCGGTCCCGCGCTCGTTCACCGCGATGAAGGCCTTGTGGAGGATGTCGGTGATGACCAGGCCCGTGGTGCCGTCCACGCCGGAGAAGTCGGCCACCCCTGGTGTAAAGGGCGCATGGAGGCCCATTCCCATGAGGAGATTTTTGAGGGGCAGCCGGTGTTCAAAGGTGAACTTGGGCATGGTGAGCTGCAGGTAGGTCGGCTGCAGGGCGTTGACGATGGAGGTCAGGAGCGTGGCGTCCAGGGTCTGCTCGAAGGTGTCCATGGTCCCGGCGTCGGGGGCGATAACGAGCAGAGACACGGTCTCCCCCTTGTAGGGGAGCGCAACGGCCTCGTAGCCCACTCCCTGGTAACTGGGGAGACTGAGCGCCTGATGCATCATGTCCACGGAGACAGAGGAGCCGTCATCCTTGTGGAAATCTCCCGGGGCGGTGTTGTCAGAGTCGAAGAGGTTCAGCCACTCGCCAAAGAAGTAGATGGCGTTGGTGAGCACCAGCCGGGTGTCCGAGGTGATGGCGCCCTCGGGGATGAGATCCTGGATACGATCCTCGGTCTGCTCTTCAACCCAATCGTTGATGGTAACCCGCGCCCCGTCGGGATCGGTGATGAAGTCCATCAGGTTGAGGCCCGAACCATAGTTGAGGGCGAGGGTGTCCAGGAAGGGTGTCTCGAAGTGGTACCCCGTCTGTCCCCAGAGCGCGTTGGCCAGGTGGAGGCGAAACTCCGAGGCGTCTCCCGTACCCCTGGAGGAGAGGTCCAGATCGAGGGTGTTGAAGGCCTGATGCAGCTGGGGCTCCGGGAGCGTGTAGTGGAAGATGGAGGCCATCTCGGTCTGTGTCCCGTTCTCGGCGCCTGCGTAAGTCATGGCCAGGGCAATGGAGATGGAGAAGGGGCTGTAGAAGAGGTTTCCCCCCTCACTGTCAGCTATGGCACCGTAGAGATCCAGCGCGAATTGGGTGTTCCCGGCCACCAGCTCCTGGGTCTGGGCTGAGGTGACCGACGGCGTGGTGTCACGATCCATGTCCGACTTGGCCTGCTCGAAGGGCAGCGGATCCTGCCTGGCGGGCTCGCTGTCGGAGCAACCGATGAGGAGAAATGAGAAAAACAACAGCGAAATACAATAGTTCAGGCGTTGCATGGTGCCTCCTGCCTCCCCGGAAATAACAGGGAGCGAATGTGGGTCTAATTAATACTTAGGCAAATTTCGAACATGTGCAAGAGAAATTTTTACACATTCGCAATAGGGGGTATCACCCAATGCAGCACCGTGGCCATAAAAGGTGCTTCCTTGGTATCGCTTGTCATATTCTTTTGAGCCGTGTCCTGTATTTCCTGTGATTTTTGTGGCGGGCTTCACCAGAATCGGTTATGTTACTGTCTATGTTGAGTTTCTCCAGGGAGCCTTGGTTCCCCAGACAAACACTGAATATGGGATAATAGGAGGTACTGAGCTGAGCCATCCCCTCACAATACACCGAACACTTCCTTGGTCAGTTGGGTCTCTGTCAGGATCTCTCCAAATGCCTTCATAAGGGGCTTCAAGTCGTCTTCTCTCATGGTGGGAAGCATAGTGTAGACCATGCGCCCAAGGTTGAAGAGGGAGTGGGTGCGCTTCTTGGACGTGTTTGTCTTCAAGTAGCGGTCGTAACCGGAGCGCTCACTCGCCATTCCGAGCATGGTGAACAGGACGTGGGACATGGCCGCGAGGAAGAGGAGGCGGTCTCTCCTTCCTGGGTCTTTGATGCTCGTCATGGAGAGGCCCATCCCGAATCTGTGGTCTTTGATGTCGCGGAAAGTCTCTTCAATGGTGAAACGGCGTCCGTACAGTTTGGTGATCTGGCTGGCAGTGAGGTCCGAGCGGCTGGTGGCTATAAACCAAGGGTCTTTCATCTTTTTAGCGTGGACCAACAACACCGCAGGGACCTCGGTTTGCTCTGCTGTCACCCTCACTTCATTCATTTTCTTTGCTCGCCCGGAGGGGTGGAGCCACTCCCTGGCCGGACGCATCTCCCCATGAGAGTCCGTTATCATGATGTTGCCCTTGAAGCGTATGGCGTACTCCATCCCAAGCTCTTCCTTGATGAAGGTGTAGAAGTTCTGGTCGCCAAATCCTCGGTCGGCAAGCACCGTGACGTGTACATCATCCGGGAGCAGCTTGATAAATTCCTTCAATAGCTCGTCTTCGTAGTCATTTCTGCTGTCCTTCAGGGTCCTGGTGTCGTGGGTCTTCCATATCAGCGGGGTCGCCCTGCCATGGTTTGAGACCAGATAGAGGGAGATGGTGGCATGCTTGTCCTTGGCAAACTCTGTCCAGTCGAGGGCCACAACGATTTCTTCCCTTTCTGCTATGATGTAGGGCACCCAACGCTCAAAGAGCTTCATGTCAGGAAACTTTTCATTGCTCAGGAGTCGATCAACCTGTTTGGTGCTGTGCTTCTTTCTGAGCCCTTGTGCGGCTGCAAGACCAGCCCCAATAGAGGCAATGCCAAGGGTTGCGCTGTGTACGACTCCGATGACGCCATTGGCCAGGGACCAGACTCTCATGGCGTGGATGTCGTCCCCAGCAAGTTCGGCAATGAATTCAGTAATTTTTTCTGGTGACATGCGGGGTGCCATTTCCTTAAGGGTGCGCGGTTTCAACTTCTTCGGTTTGGGAGTATGTCGCTTTTTCATGCCAAACTCAACCGAAGACCCAGCACCAAAATTCCCAAGACACCAGAAAAAAGAGAATCAGCAAATTCCTCTTGTATTATCAGGGGATAAAAAAACGAGGGGATCCCTCAGAAAACTGGGAGTATTCTTTTCACAAAAAGATGCTGGAACAATGTCAGGGGGTGTTTTGGGCATATAATGATTGTAGGAGGACTACAAACCTTAGACTTGTTAAACATTCCTGGTAACGCAACTACTGGATATGCAAAAGGAATGGCCAGAGGGATCTTCAAGAGAAGCAAACTGGAGGAAAAAGAAGAGAAAATCAAAAGGATAGAGGGTGTTATTACCGCAGTAGAAAAGGCTTGGAAGCTGTATAGCTTTTTTAGAAAAAGTGGATCAGTTGGTGAGCAAAAGGGAGGGAACAAATTGAAGGTAAAACCCTCCACAAAGAAGAAGCTATCAACCAAAAGTTTGAAAAGGCCAAACCCAAAAAAGAACCAGCTCCAGAACCCGAACCAAAAGCCGAACCGACAATTACAGTAACCGCCGCAGATGTTGGAAAAGTGTGTCTCACCCTGGTCAGAAAAAA